>JACPFR010000009.1 GCA_016182905.1 Elusimicrobiota bacterium | reverse complement strand
ATCCCGGAGGGGGGCACCCCGGGGCTGACCCCGCGCTCCCGCCAGCTCGAGTTCTTCGTGAAGTCCGCCAACGAGATGATCTACGAGAAGGGCCGCGCCTTCCCGAAGGACGCGGGCATGGGCACGACAGTCGTGGCCGCCGTCGTCGACGCCAAATCCTTGACCGTCGCCCACGTCGGCGACAGCCGCCTCTACCTCTGGCGACGGGGCGAGCTGACCCAGCTCACCGAGGACCATTCGCTCGTCGGCGAGCAGGTCAAGCGCGGCCAGATCACGGCCGACCAGGCGGCGCGCTCGCCGCAGCAGAACATCCTGACCCGGGCCCTCGGCGCGGAGAAGGGCGTGCAGGTCGACGTCGCGGACCACCCGCTGCTGCCGGGGGACGTCGTGCTGCTCGCGACGGACGGCCTCTCCAAGATGGTCGTCGACGCGGACGTCGCCGCGGTGATCGCCGAGTCGCAGGACCCGCAGAAGATCGTCGAGACGCTGATCGCCAAGTCCCGGGCCGCGGGCGGCGTGGACAACATCGCGGTCGTGGTCGCCAAAGTCCCCGCCGAGGGCGGTGGCGGCGCGGTCAAGAATCTGGTGTCGCGCCTGTTCGGGCGCTGAGCTTTCACGAAAGGGAGATATTGATGCCGAAGCTGCTGCTGAAGTTCAACGCGGCCGTCATTAAGGAAGTCGCCATGGAGAAGGAGTCCGTCTCCATCGGCCGGAAGCCCGACAACGACATCGTCATCGACAACCCGGCGATCTCGGGCCATCACTGCAAGCTCACGATGGAAGGCGGCGGCTACTACGTCGAGGACCTCGAGTCCACCAACGGGACCTTCGTCAACGAGAAGCGCATCAAGAAGTCCGGCCTGCATCACAACGACGTCGTGGGCCTGGCCAAGCACGCGGTCGTCTTCCTGAACGAGGCCGAGGTGGCCGATGCCGGCGCGCCGAGCCCTTCCTCCGACGCGACGATGGTCCTCACCCCGCAGAAGCAGGCGGAGCTGGTCGCCGCCTCCTCCGCCGCGGCCAAGCCCGCCGGCGCGGAGAGGTCCGCGTGGCTGCGCGTCATCAAGGGCGCCGTGGACGCGGGCGAGTACGAACTCAAGGGGATGTCCACCTACATCGGCAAGTCCGACCGCGTGCAGGTCCAGATCAAAGGCTCGGGCCTGTTCGGCTCGGCCCCCGAGGTCGCGGCCTCCGTGCACCGCAAGCCCGAGGGCTACATGCTCGTCGCCGTCACCGAGGGCTACCCGGTCGTCAACGGCGCGAAGGTCGCCGGCTCCGTCGTCCTGAAGGAAGGCGACATGATCGACTGCGGCTCGACGACGATGGTCTTCGAGCTCCGCGACTGACGCGGGGCCGCGCCCATGAAGAGGCTCCAGGCGGTGTTGGCGCTCCTTCTTGCTGCGTCGATTCCGCTCCGGGCTGAGACCACGACCGATCCTCTCTGGTATCTACTTTCGACATACGCGCTGACCCCAGACGCCAAAGCGGTCGAATCTGCGAACGACGGCTCCGGAGACGCGAAGGGGCTGGCCTCCCTTCAGTCCGATCTTCTTCTCCTGTCCGATGGGCTAGAGTCCTTCCGCGACGAAGAACAAGCCAAGGAGACCCTCGCCCGTCTCGAGCCGCGCATGTCCCCGGAGTTAAAGCCCTTTTTCCGGGATCGATCATCGGGCCTCGACGCGCTCTACCGCACTTTGGCGGTCGCCGACTACACCTGGGCCGGGCGCTTTCAGGAGTCGTCCTGCGTTCCCTCCGAGAAACGAGCGTCGCTTCTGTCCAACCAGGATGGGCTGTTCTCCACTGCAGCCGGGGAAGCTTCACCTTGGCTGGTTTCCTTATTGGGACCAACCGCGGCCGGCAAAACCGCGGCTCAGGCGCTTGACCAAGCCTCGGCCAAGACGAGGCTTGCGCCGGCCGATTATGAGAAGAAGCGCGCCCGGGCCCGCAAGTTGACCTTGGCGCTCGCCTCGGAAAAGGCGGACGGCGCCGTGCGCGCCAGGCTCTATTGTGCCCGTGCCTCAATCTATGAAGAACTTGCCGCCCATCACCGCGCGATGGAATCGGGTCTGGTTCAGGCGGCACGTTCAGTCGCAAGCCGGCCTGAGGAGAGCGTTTTCGTCGTGGCGTGGAAGGATCATCGCGCCGCCGGGACTTTGCTCCAGACGAAGTCCGGGCCTGTTCTTCTCACCGATGCCTCCGTAGTCGCCGACACCGACCGCCCGTTCCTCTTCGCCTATTCCGGAAGCACCCGGCCAGTCGAGATAAAGGCCGTCGTCATCCGCCGCCAACCGTACCTCCGTTTGGCGGTTCTCGCTTTTTCCGAGGATCAGTCTCGTCCGGGACTCGCCTTGGCGGAGGCCGCTCCCGAGAAAGACGAACTCGTCACCGTGCTCGGCCATACGACGGTCGCGGGACTGTGGACCAAGACCTCCGGCCTCGTCACCAAAACCGGGGAGAGCAGCTTCCAGACCGACGCCGCGATTTCGCCCGAGTTGACGGGAGGTCCGGTCCTCAACGAGGCGGGTGGAGTCGCGGGCTTGCTCGTCCTGCGCCCGGCCGATACAGAGGAAGGCCGATGGCCGGTTGCCATACCGGCGCCTGTGCTCGCGCACTGGCTTAATACCCCCGAATCGGAAGCGACGGGAATCTCCCAGACTGAAGTCATCGAGGACGCCGGTACCGCCGCCGTCCTGAGTCGGACTCGTTCCGGCGCGTTGACGGAAGCCGGCCTTGGAGCCTGGAACATCCCCAGCCTGCCTCCGCCGCCGCGCGTCCCGAACGGCGTCTGCGTGCAGAACTGCGGCGGTTCGTCGTCTTACTCGGGAGGGACCGCATAAGATTCCAGCGGCGCCGGGGAACTCGGCCGCGCTCTCGGCGAAGCTATTGTTCCGCTCGTGAAGACCGTCGTATTCCAAGGCATTCCCGCGTTGTTCCGAAAGATTGGGACAGCGTTCTCGAAATCGAAGACCTCGCCGGCGGCGACGCGCAGCCGTACCGAGGCCCGCGAACTCCCGAAAGTGCAGCCGAAACCCAAAGAGCCTCCCACGCTCAGTAATCTGACCCTTGAGGCCACGCCCTTGGCCGTTGCTCCGGGCGATGAGGTGACCTTGACGGCGTTCGTGACTCTCAGCGAAGGAGAGGCCTCTAAGGAGGGCATCCTCGTCGGCTTCAAGGCGACGCCTGCGACCTTGCTTCGATTCAAGGGCAAGCCGGAAGCCAGGACGAACGCGGCGGGCAAGGCGACGATCGCCGCGATCGTTCGCCGGGATCGTGGGGTCAGGACGGTCAAGACCGGGGACACGAAGGCCGTGAGAGGAAAGTCCGACAGCGCGCAGAACGAATTGGACGCCGAAGTCCGCGCCATGAGCACCGAATCCTTTGAAGCAGCGGAATCCGATGTTGAGGCAAAGACGGACGAGAAGATCGACCTCGAGGCGCAGGCGACTGTCCGAAAATCGCTGACGGCAACGGCCTCCGTCGTCTTGTCGAATGCGCCGGCTATGCCCGAGTGCAAGTTTAGCCCGGTCTCGATTCCGGAAACAGTCGATGAAGATTCGTTTACGCTGAGCTTGCGTCTTACCTGCACCGATATCGAGGGTCAACCCGGAGTCAGACTCGATGGGCATGAATTGACTCTTACCCTCGGACAAGATCCGCAATATACGGCCACGCTTCGAACCGATGCCAAGGGCATCGCAACTGCGATCTTTCTGGCCGGTGATGCGGATCAATCACCATCGACCCCGTCCGTCGAGCGGGCGTCCGATTCCCATATCATTAATGCCGCCAATCCCGGCCCGGCCGTGCTTGACCGAGCGGAAAAGGCCGCCGTAAATCCTGAGACACAGAAGTATATTGTGAAAGGCCTAAGGGCATCGCGTTTTCCTGTCGTCGGGAAAATTGCACTTGCTGCAACTGGGATCGTTCTCGTTGGCGATGCCACTTTCAGTGCTTGGGTTGATTGGAAGGTAAGCAAGGATCAGGAGAAATATGAGAAAGGGAAAGCGGATTTCGCGGACCGGAGCTCCGGACCGGAATCCAGAGGAAACGAGGTTAGCATCCATATTCAGATGTATTCTCAGTCCGGAAAGGGAACTCGTCGATTTGAAGAGAAGAAAAATAATGTTAGTCGGGCGGTTGCCCAGGAAATGTTGACTCGGGTTAGAAAGCAAGCACAAAACAATCTTTCTCCAAAGGAGATGTTTGGCTTTTGGGGTTCACTCTCAGGTGCAAGCAGATATTTGGCGTTAATCGGACCCGGCATCATCGGGCGAAGCAAATCGTTCCCTTTTGGCGAGAAGGGGGAACACCGAATTGATGTTGAGATCAAAGGTAGGTATCCATATGAAGGGGCAAATGAGTAGTCCCGGTCCTCAGAATGCCAGCGCCGTCATCCGCTGGTTCGAGTCTGCGACTCCGATCTGTGGAGCCAATTTCGCTAAGAACGACATTCCCTCCGAATGGAAACCGCATCTCATATTTGCGGAGCCGATTTCGGAGATCGAATATCGTAAACACTTTACGGCCCACATGACGGTAAGGCTGGACCAATTCAACCTGGCCGAGGCGTCGAAAGGCTCGATTGAATCTGCCCAGGCTATAGGCAAGAAACTCATCGCATGGATGGGCCGGATCCCCGGGGTTCAGATATGGGATCTCGCGGCGGGCTTCGTTTCCCAGGAAGGTGCGAGCCCCGAAGTTGTAGGACACTGGATGTTTCGCTATCGAGTGAATGAATCTTGGGGCGTCTACAATGTGTGGATATTGCCGAGGGGAGCAGAGTCTGCGCTACTGATTGCGGCTATCGACGAACGGTATGAATCGCGGGCAATCACAGCGTAATCGACAATAACGACGCCCCGGAGGACCCCCTTCGCCTAGGGCCTCTTGCCGGGCCCCCGCTTACCCGTCCGTCCCTCCTTCGCGCGCCGCCTTCGGGCTATTCTACGGTCATGAAGCGCCTGTTGCTCGCCGGCCTGCTCGTCCTGCCTCTCGCGCTGTCGCGCACCGGCGCCCGCGCCGACCAGGACGACGCCTACGGCAGCCTCGTCAGCCTGGCCGACTCGGCGGCGAGCGACCGGGGCCCCGAGGCGGGCGCCGTCCCGCCCGACGCCCCCTCGATCGAGGAAGCCTCCTCCGCCCCGGCCCCATCCGTCGAAGGCCCCGCTCCCGAGGCCGCGCCGGCCCGGGGCGAGAAGCCCGCGAAGCCGGCTCCCGCTCCCGCCGCCAGGCGCGAGGCCCCTACTAAGGAAGACGACGCCCCGGCCGTGGCGGTCCCCGCCGCGGCGGCGCCCCGCGTGTGGACCCGCGTCTTCGCGTCCCTGCTGCCTCCCATGCGGCGCGCGTCCTCCTTCGAGGTCGCCCTGTCCACCTCTCCCCGGGGCGCCCGCCCCGAGACGGCCCGTCCGTCCACGCGCGCCTCCGCCGCTGGCTCCGCCCAGGGCCTCCTCGAGCTCGTCGCGGCGGCCACCGCCCCCAGCCTCCGGCCGTAATAATCGTCGTTTCGCGCGGCCCGCGGCGGGCGTCAAAAAGAATTGACTTAGATCAATACTCCGGTTGCCCTCCGGGGACTATAATAGGCGAAGCGGAGCCGCGTGGCCGCTACTTCGTCCGTCGGAGAATCCGAGATGAGCGACACCTCCACCCAGCCGAAGCCTTCCCACCTCCCGATCGAGGAGATCGAGTCCGCCGTGATCCGTTTCGCCGGGGACTCCGGTGACGGGATCCAGCTGACCGGCATGCAGTTCACCACCACCACCGCCTTCGCGGGCAACGACCTGTCCACCTTCCCCGACTTCCCCGCCGAGATCCGCGCCCCCGTGGGCACGACCGCCGGCGTCTCGGGCTTCCAGATCCAATTCTCGTCGCGCCAGGTGCTCACCCCCGGCGACGCGCCCGACGTGTTCGTGGCGATGAACCCGGCCGCGATGAAGGCCAACGTCAAGGACGTCAAGAAAGGCGGCATGATCATCGTCAACAAGGACACCTTCAACGCGGCCAACCTGAAGAAGGCCGGCTACGAGGAAGGCAAGAACCCGCTCGAGGACGGCAGCCTGTCCGACTTCCGCGTGATCCCCGTCGAGCTCGGCCGCCTGACGCGCAACGCCCTCGAGGGCATGGGCCTGTCGGCGACGGAGACCGAGCGCTGCAAGAACTTCTTCGCGCTCGGCATGATGTACTGGCTCTACGACCGCCCGATGGAGTCGACGCTGAAGTGGATCGAGGCCAAGTTCAAGAAGAACCCCAAGTTCGTCGAGGCCAACCACAAGGCGCTCCACGCCGGCAACGCGTACGCCGAGACCGCGGAGATCTTCGGCCACCACTTCCGCGTGCGCAAGGCGCCGATCAAGCCCGGCGTGTACCGCAACATCACCGGCAACGAGGCGACCGCGCTCGGCTTCGTCGCCGCCTCGAGCGTCTCGGGCCTGCCGCTGTGGCTCGGCTCGTACCCGATCACGCCCGCCTCCGACGTGCTCCACGAGCTGTCGAAGCACAAGAACTTCGGCGTGAAGACCTTCCAGGCCGAGGACGAGATCGCCGCGATCGGCAGCGCCATCGGCGCCGCGTTCGCAGGCAACCTCGCGCTGACGACCACGTCGGGCCCCGGAGTCGCGCTGAAGACCGAGGCGATCGGCCTGGCCGTCATGACCGAGCTGCCCGTCGTGATCCTGAACGTGCAGCGCGGCGGCCCGTCCACCGGCCTGCCGACGAAGACTGAGCAGGCCGACCTGTTCCAGGCCCTGTACGGCCGCAACGGCGAGAGCCCGGTGCCCGTGCTGGCGGCCGCGACCCCCGGCGACTGCTTCCTGATGGCCTTCGAGGCCTGCCGCCTCGCGGTCAAGTACATGACCCCGGTGTTCCTCCTCACCGACGGCTACCTCGCCAACGGCTCCGAGCCGTGGCTGATCCCGGACGCCGCGTCGCTGACCAAGTTCGGCCGGGAGCCGCTCCCCGCGCTCGGGGACTTCAAGCTGTACAAGCGCGACCCCGAGACGATGGCGCGGTCCTGGCCGATCCCCGGCGTGCCCGGCTACGAGCATCGCCTGGGCGGCATCGAGAAGCAGGACATCACGGGAAACATCTCCTACGATCCCGACAACCACGAGCGGATGGTCCGCCTGCGCGCCGCGAAGGTCAACAAGATCGCCCAGGACATCCCTCCGACCGAGATCCTCGGCGAGAAGAAGGGCAAGGTGCTGCTCGTCGGCTGGGGAGGGACCTACGGGGCCATCACGGCCGCGGTGCAGAACCTCCAGAAGCAGGGCAAGAGCGTCTCCTCCGTCCACATCCGCCACCTCAATCCGCTGCCGCCGGACCTCGGCGACATCATGGCGGGCTTCGAGCGCGTGATCGTGCCCGAGCTGAACATGGGCCAGCTGCTCAAGGTGCTGCGCGCGAAATACCTCGTCCCGGCGACGGGGCTCAACAAGATCAAGGGCCAGCCGTTCAAGGTCTCCGAGATCGAAGCCGGCGTCGAAGCGATCCTCAAGGGAGGCGAATAACATGCCGGCCGAATCAGACAACGAGATGGAGATGCTTCCCGCGGCGGGCCCCATCGTGCAGACCGCCAAGGACTTCAAGTCCGACCAGATGGTCCGCTGGTGCCCCGGCTGCGGCGACTTCGCGATCCTCGCGACCGTCCAGAAGATGCTCCCGACCTTGAACATCCCGAAGGAGAAGTACGTGTTCGTCTCGGGCATCGGCTGCTCGTCGCGCTTCCCGTACTACATGAACACCTACGGCTTCCACACGATCCACGGCCGCGCGCCGACGATCGCGACCGGCATCAAGTGCTCGAACCCCGAGATGCAGGTCTGGGTGGTGACCGGCGACGGCGACGGCCTGTCGATCGGAGGCAACCATCTCATCCACGCGCTGAGGCGCAACGTCGACATCAAGATCCTCCTGTTCAACAACAGGATCTACGGCCTGACCAAAGGCCAGTACTCGCCCACCTCCGAGCTCGGCAAGAAGACGAAGTCCTCGCCGATGGGCTCGATCGACGCTCCGATCAACCCGATCGCGCTGGCGCTCGCCTCCGAGGCGACCTTCGTCGCCCGCGCCGTCGACACGGACCTCCCGTTCCTCGGCGAGGTCCTGACCCGCGCCGCGCACCACAAGGGTTCCGTGTTCATCGAGATCTTCCAGAACTGCATCGTCTTCAACGACGGCGCGTTCGAGTCGGTGGCCGCGAAGGACATCCGCGACGAGAAGATGATGAAGGTGGCCCACGGCAAGCCGATGATCTTCGGCGCGAAGAAGGACAAGGGCATCGTCCTCAACGGCCTCGAGCCCGAGGTCGTCACCTTCGACCCGGCGAACCCGCCCAAGAACCTGCTCATCCACGACGAGAAGGCGCCGTCCGCGACGCTCGCCAACTTCCTCGCGCACATGGCC
This sequence comes from Elusimicrobiota bacterium, assembly GCA_016182905.1. Taxonomy (NCBI): domain Bacteria; kingdom Pseudomonadati; phylum Elusimicrobiota; species Elusimicrobiota bacterium. The sequence continues at coordinate 218,984 of JACPFR010000009.1, read as the reverse complement.
GAGCCGGTCCCGCAGGGCGTGTTCCGCGACGTCGAGCGGCCGATGCTCCATGAGCTGATGAACGGGCAGATCGACCAGGCCAGGAAGGAGAAGCCGGCCGATCTCCAGAAGCTGCTGACGGGCCCCGAGACCTGGACCGTCGCGGCGTGATAGAGGGAGAGCCATGAAACTTCTCGAGCATGAAGGAAAAGAGATCCTCAAGGCGCGCGGCGTGCCCGTGCCCCCGTTCGGCGGACTCATCAAGACCACGGCCCAGGTGCAGGCGGCGCTCAAGCGCGCCGGCAAGGCCCCGTGGGTCGTCAAGGCTCAGGTCCTGGCCGGCGGGCGCGGCAAGGCCGGCGGCATCAAGCTCGCCAAATCCCCGAAGGAGGCCAAGGACCTCTCCAAGGCCATGATCGGGATGAACCTGATCACGCACCAGACGCACGGCCAGGCGATCAAGGTCAAGGAGCTGCTCATCGAGGGCGGCGTCAAGATCGAGCGCGAGCTCTACTTCTCCATCGTCATGGACCGCAAGAACGCGGGCCCGACCATCATCGCCTCCGCGCAGGGCGGCATGGAGATCGAGACGCTCGCCGAGGAGCACCCCGAGGCGATCATCCGCATGCCCGTGGACCCCAACGTCGGCTTGCGCGACTTCGCGGCCCGCCGCCTCGCCTTCCAGCTCGACATCCCCGCGACCCACACCTCGGCCTTCGTCCGCGTGACGAAGACCTTGGTCAAGGCGTTCATCGAGCTCGACTGCTCGATGCTCGAGATCAACCCTCTGATCCTGACTCCTAAGGACGTGATGGCGCTCGACTGCAAGATGACGACGGACGACAACGCGTTCTTCCGTCATCCCGAGCTCGCGAAGTTCAAGGACCACGAGGCCTCCGCCCTGGAGAACGAGGCGAAGGCCGCCGACATCTCCTACGTCGGCCTCGACGGCACGATCGGCTGCATGGTCAACGGGGCGGGCCTCGCCATGGGCACGATGGACACCATCGCGCTCGCGGGCGGCAGCCCGGCGAACTTCCTCGACGTCGGCGGCGGGGCCAACGAGGAGCGCGTCAGCAAGGCGCTCAACATCATCCTGAAGGACAAGAAGGTCAAGGCGATCCTGATCAACATCTTCGGCGGCATCGTGAAGTGCGACATGATCGCGGCCGGCGTCGTCTCCGCGCTGAAGAAGATCAAGCTGAAAGTCCCGCTCGTCGTGCGCCTGCAGGGCACGAACGTCGAGGCCGGCAAGGAGATCCTCAAGAAGTCGGGCCTGCCGATCATCGCGGCCGACGACCTCTGGGACGCGGCGCAGAAAGCGGTGGAGGCCGCGAAATAAAATGGCCATCATCCTCGACAAAGACTCGAAGATCCTCGTGCAGGGCTTCACCGGCTCGCAGGGCACCTTCCACGCGAAGCAGTGCCTCGACTACGGCACGCAGATCGTCGCCGGCGTCACCCCCGGCCGCGGCGGCCAGACCCATCTCGACCGCCCCGTCTTCAACACGGTGCACGACGCGGTCCGCAACACGGGCGCGTTCGTCTCCCTGATCTTCGTCCCGGCCCCCTACGCCGCGGACTCGATCATGGAGGCCGTGGACGGCGGCTGCTCGACGGTCATCTGCATCACCGAGGGCATTCCGGTCCTGGACATGGCGAAGGTCAAGCGCTACATCCAGCAGGTGGAGCGCTCGGGCCGCGAGATCACCCTCATCGGGCCGAACTGCCCCGGCGTGATCACCCCCGGCCAGTGCAAGGCCGGCATCATGCCCGCCTTCATCCACAAGCCCGGCGGCATCGGCGTGGTGTCCCGCTCCGGGACCCTGACGTACGAGGCCGTCGACCAGCTCACCAAGCGCGGCTTCGGCCAGTCCACGGTCGTCGGCATCGGCGGAGACCCGATCAACGGCTCCAGCTTCTCCGACATCCTCGCCAAGTTCGAGGAGGACGAGGCCACCGACGCCGTCGTCATGATCGGCGAGATCGGCGGCTCGGCCGAGGAGGACGCGGCGCGCTTCTTCAAGGACAAGATGACCAAGCCCGTGTTCGGCTTCATCGCCGGCAAAGCCGCTCCCGAGGGCCGCCGCATGGGCCATGCGGGCGCGATCGTCGAGGGCGGGGCCGGCACGCACGCCTCGAAGATCAAGGCCATGCGCGAGGCCGGCATCACCGTCGTCGAGAACCTCTCCGGCATCGGCGAGGCCGTCGCGAAGTCCCGCAAGCCGCTGGCCGCCTAAGCTGGACAAGAAAAGGCTCGTCGACGCCAACGTCGCGGGGCACACGCTCCTGCCGCCTCCGCGCGAGGTGACGGGCCAGCTTCCCGCCTCCGAGGCGAGCCTCGAGACCGTCGCGGCCGGCCGCCGCGCGATCCTCGACATATTGGACGGGAAAGACGACCGTCTGCTGATGGTGGTCGGTCCATGCTCCATACACGATCCCAAGGCCGCCCTCGAGTACGCCGGCCGCCTAAAGGTTCTCGCCGACAAGGTCTCCGACCGCTTTCTCCTGTGCATGCGCGTCTACTTCGAGAAGCCGCGCACGACGATCGGCTGGAAGGGGCTCATCAACGACCCCGACATGAACGACTCTTTCCATATCGAGGCCGGGCTGAAGCTCGCGCGGCGCCTGCTGCTCAAGATCACCGAGCTCGGCCTGCCGACGGCCACCGAGGCGCTCGATCCGATCACCCCGCAGTACCTCGCCGACCTCGTCTGCTGGTACGCGATCGGGGCGCGCACGATCGAGTCGCAGACGCACCGCGAGATGGCCAGCGGCCTCTCCACGCCCATCGGCTTCAAGAACGGGACCGACGGCAACATCCAGGTCGCGCTCGACGCGATGAAGTCCGCGCTGATGCCGCACCACTTCCTCGGCGTGGACCCTGACGGCCGGATCTCCGTCTACCGAACGAAGGGCAATCGCTATGGCCACGTCGTCCTGCGCGGCGGCAAGTCGCCCAACTACGACGAGTCGAGCATCGCCCTGGTCCGCAAGGCCCTGCATGCGGCCAAGCTGCCCGAGCGGATAATGGTCGACTGCAGCCACGGCAACTCGAGCAAGGACCACCGCCGCCAGCCTGCCGTGTTCGCCGACTGCCTCGCGCAGCGCGCGCGCGGCGAGAACAGCCTCATCGGCGTCATGATCGAGAGCAACCTGAACGAGGGCAATCAGCCGATCCCGCGCGACCTCAAGCGCCTGGAGCACGGCGTGTCCGTGACGGACAAGTGCCTCGGCTGGGAGGCGACCGAGAAGATGATCCTCGCCGCCTACGAGTCGCGCTGACCGTTCGGCGAGTCGTGACTATCCCCAAGATTCACAGGCAAGCGGCCAAGAACTGTCGTCAACGACAGTTGCGGTCCAGGGTCCTTCGCCGCCCAGACTCCGCCAGGGCCCGGCTCTTCAACTGCTGCCGATACCCGGTCAGCGCGCGCCGAGCGGATAGCTGCCGAGGATCTTGATGTCCGCGGCGTCGGCGCCGAGCTCGGACAGCGCCTTCTTGACGGGCGCGTCCTCCATGCCGCCCACCAGGTCGACGAGGAAGACGTAGGCGAACGGGTCCGTCGCGACGGGCCGCGACTCGAGCTTGGTCAGGTTGACCCCGTTGTCGGCGAAGCGCTTCAGGCAGCCGAGCAAGGAGCCCGGGCGGTGCGCGGCCTTGAAGGCCACGCTCGTCTTCTCCATCTTGAGGCCGGGGGGGACCTTGTCCCGGCGCGCGAACACGCCGAAGCGCGTGATATTGTTGCTGGCCGACTGGATTTTCTCGGCGAGCACCTCGAGGCCGTAGATGGCGCCGCAGCGCCTGGGAGCGATCGCCGCCTCGCCCGGCCTCCCGTGCCCCGCGATCAGCTCGGCGGAGCCGGCCGTGTCGTACTCGGGGACCGCCTTGAAGCCGTGCGAGTTGAGGAACTCGCGGCATTGGGCCAGCGCGATCGGGTGGGAGTACACGCTCCAGACGTCGGCGAGCTTCACCCCCGGCTTGGCGAGCAGGCAGTGGTCGATCGGCAGGTAGACTTCGTCGATGATGAAGATGTCGTGCGCGAGGAAGAGGTCCAGGTTGACCCCGACCGGGCCCGCGATGCTGTTCTCGAGCGGAAGGATCCCGTACTCGGCGCGGCCGGAGTCCACGGCCTCGACGACCTGCTCGCTGTACGGGAAGCCGTCGGGCTCTCCCTCCGGAAAGCGCTTGAGCGCGGCCTCCTCCGAGTAGGCGCCGCGCACGCCCTGGAAGGCGATCCTCACCGGCGGACCCTCGCGTCGACGCGGCGCAGCGCGGCGAGGAAGCGGCGGCGCATCGCGGGCGCGTAGGCGTTGTAGCGGTTCATGTCGCGGAAGAGCTGGGCGGTGTCGTTCTGCACGGTCTGCAGGATGCGCAGGAGCCTCTTGTAGCCCTCGGTGTCGATGCCCGTGGGCCGGGCGCCGTAGTCGAGCAGGCCCCGGCCGATGAAATGGGTCAGCACCAGCGAGGTCGCCATCCGCCGGTCGTGCTCTCGCGGCGTCATCTCGACGAGCTCGAGCCCCTTGCGCTCGAACGCCCGCTTGACGCGGGCGTAGCGCTCGGCGCCGATGCGCACCTTGCACACCGCGATCTGCCGCCCGCGCAGGGACTCGGCGGCGCTGTCGGGGCCGAAGTTGGGGTGCGTCCCGAGGATCTCGACCGAGCGCGGCAGGAGCCGCTTCATCGCGCGCACGGGATGCTCCTTGACCGAGCAGACGTCGACGACCAGCGCGTCCGCGCGCAGCAGGCCGCGGATGCGCCTCAAGAGCGGCTCGAACGCCGCGATCGGCACGCAGGGGACGACCACTTCCTGGCGGCAGACCTCCGCCAGCGGAGCGGGCTCGGCGCCGAGGGCGCGGACCCGGCGGGACACGCGCCGCTTGTCGTAGACCTTGATCTCGTGCTCGCGGGCGAAGTGGCGCGTGAGCAGCGCTCCCAGGCGGCCGAAGCCGATGATCCCGATCCTCACAGCGCGGCCTCGATGCGGGCGAAGGCCTCGCGGAGCACGGGCTCGGGCGAGGTGAAGCTGAAGCGCAGGAAGCCCTCCATGCCGCAGGCCGAGCCCGGGACGACGGACACGCCGGCCTTCTCGAGCAGGTGCTCCGCGAGCGCCGCCGAGTCCTTGAAGCGCTTCCCGAGCAGGCGGCGCGCGTCGGCGAACACGAACAGGCCGCCGCGGGGCTTCACGCAGTCGAAGCGGCGAGAGGCCAGCGCGTAAGCGAGGTCCCGCCTCTTCTGGAAGACCGCGCGGCGGCGGTCGAGCTCGCCGGGTCCGAGGCCGAGCGCCGCGATCGCCCCGCGCTGCGCGAAGGTGCAGACGTTGCCGGTGACGTGCCCGTGCAGGCGCCGCGCCGCGCGCGCGATCGCGGGCGGCGCGGCCAGGAAGCCCACGCGGAAGCCGGTCATCGAGAAGCTCTTCGAGAAGGTCTGCACGGTGATCGTGCGGCCCGCCGCTCCCAGGGCCGCGACGCTCGCGTGCGCGGCGCCGTCGTAGACGAAGTCCTCGTACGCCTCGTCCGAGACTATCAGGAAATCGCGCTTGGCCGCCAGGCGCGCGAGGGCGCGCAGGGCCGCCGCGGGGTACACCGCGCCGGTCGGGTTGTTGGGCGAGTTGATGATGATCGCGCGGGTGCGGCGGGTGACCGCGCGCGCGACGGCGTCGAGATCGAGCTGGTGCGCCCGGGTCTCGACGAAGACCGGCTCGGCCCCCGCGAGGCGCACCGACTCGGGGAAGGTCACCCAATACGGGCGCGGGATCAGCACCTCGTCGCCGGGCCCGCAGATCGCCTGCAGCGCCTCGTACACGGCCTGCTTGGCGCCGTTCGTGACGACGACGTCCTCCGGCGCGACGGCGATGCCGTCGACCGCCCGGAGCTTGCGCGCGATCAGCTCGCGCAGCTCGGGCAGGCCGGCGGCGTCGCTGTAGCGCGTCTCGCCGCGGGCGAGGGCGCGGCGCGTGGCCTCGCGCACCGCGGGGGGGACGGGAAGGTCGGGCTCGCCCTCGAGGAGGCTCAGGACCTCCCGCCCTTGGGAGCGCAGCCGCGCCGCGGCGACGGAGAGGCGGAGCGTCGCCGATTCGGCGACCGCCTCCGCCCTCTTAGAAAGCCTCATGATACTGCGTCTCTTTGGAGTTCATCATGATCAGGCGGAACAGCACCTCGACGAACTCGTCGTTGAGCTTCTTCTTCCGGCCGAGCTTCTTGACCCGGTCGACCAGGGCCTGCTCGCGCTTGCGGTCGTAGATGGGGACGTCGAGCACCTTCTTGATGCGGGCCAGCCGGATCACCAGCTCGCGCCGCTCGCCGAGCAGGGCGATGATGCCGTTGTCGGCCGCGTCGATGCCGGTGCGGATCTCGTTCAAGTCGCTCTTGATGTCGCGCTTCATGCCGTCATTCTATTACATTGGCCGGCTCCGGGCGGGGACGCGGGAGGCAAGAAAATGTCACCGCACGGCAATGACGGCGCGCCCGATCCCGGCGCTATAATCGCGCTCAGGAGATCCAAGGAGCGCGACATGAACGATCGAGCGGTTTTTTTCGAGAAGGACGGGACTCTTGTCGAGGACGTGCGTCACGGGGCGGATCCCGCGAAGCTGAAGCTCCTGCCGGGCGCGACGGAGGCGCTCGCGCGCCTGAGGGAGGCGGGCTACCGTCTGTTCATCGTCTCGAACGAGCCCGGCGTCGCCCGCGGCAAGTTCCGCGAGGAGGCGCTGGCGCCCGTGGTGCGCCGGCTCGAGGAACTGCTGGCGGAGGAGGGGGCCGCGTTCGAGGGCTTCTACTACTGCCCTCACGACCCCGAGGGCCGCGTGCGGGCCTACGCCGTCGAGTGCCGCTGCCGCAAGCCGTCCCCGGGGCTCATCGAGGACGCCTGCCGCGAGCACGACATCGACCCGCTGCGCTCGTGGATGATCGGCGACGTCCTCGACGACGTCGAGGCCGGGCGGCGCGCGGGCTGCCGGACGGTCATGATCGACAACGGACACGAGACCGCCTGGCGCCGCGGCCCGAACCGGGCGCCGCACCTGACCGTGAAGAACATCGCGAAGGCGGCGGAACTGATCCTGCTCAGCCCCGCCTGAGCGGCCGCGGGCCTCAATCCGGCGGCGGCAGATCCTCCGGCGGGGGCGGCAGGCCGCGCGGAGGCGCGGGAGCGACGTCGCCCGCCGGAGGAGGCGTCGCGGCGGCGCCCGGCTTCACCGCGTCGAGCCTTCGGCCGTCGTAGTCGAAGAGGGCGACGGACCCGTTCTCCAGTTCGACGGCGATCGTCGGCGGCGCGTCCGGCGCGGCGCTCGAGAATCGGACCTTGCGCGCGCCCCTCCCGAGCAGACGCAGGTAGGAGGGCGGCTGCCTCGTCTTGTCGTAGAGGACGGCCTGGGCGTCGGGGCCCGACACCTCCACGAGACGGCGGCCGTCCGGGCTCGCCCAGGCGTTCGCCGCGCCGGCCGGCGCGGCGGCGGGCGCGGCGTACCCGGCCCGCCGCACCGCCTCGTACGGGAAATAGCCGTCGTCGAGGTAGACGTAGCGGACGCCGCCGGGGCCGGGCCACCACCAGAACCCGTCGTGCCAGTAGACCCAGCGGGAATAGCCGGCGTCCCACGTCCACCAGTAGCCGCCGAAGGGCCGCAGCCAGTAGTAGCCCGCGCCGAACGGATAGCCGTACCAATGCACGCGCCCGTCGAAATGGTGGAAGTGCCGCCGGGCGGGAGCCGGGACGGCCCCTTCGCGGCGGCGGATCGTGACCGGGCCGGACGCCGGGGCGGCGGCCGAGGGGCGGATCGGACGCCGCTCGTCGTCGCTCGGCGCGGCGCCCGTCTCGCGCTTCGGCCCGATCCCGACGGCGCCGAGCAGCGCCGTCAAAGCGAGCAGGGCCAGAGGGCGGGCTTCCGGTCTCACCATCGCAGGCTCCAACGGGCGGCGATCGTGAGGAGGTCCAGCCGCGAGGAAACGGAGGTCAGGCCCAGGTCCCGGCCCGATCTCGTCGCGCCGTAGGTCCGGCTCACGAGCCCCGTCCAGCCCGCCTCGAGCCCGAACACGCCCGGGCCGGCGAACTCCCAATCGAAGTCGATGCCGAGGCGCGCGGCGGCCGCGAACGCCCAGGCGGCCTCGTCCACGAGGCGGCGGGTCTCGTCGGTGTCGGTGTCGGACCACGCGAAGCCGGGGATCGGAGCGGCCTCGATCCTCGTCCAGGAGCGGCTCGCGCCGGCGCCGGCCAGGATATAGGGCCTCGCGGCGCCTCGATCGAGCAGGTGCCACCGGGCGACCGTCAGCATCAGGAGGTTGTCTCCGAGGACGGACGCGTTCGCGAGGGGAAGGAGGCCGGGCGAGTCCGTCGCCGCGCGGTGGAGATAGTCGAGGTCGAGCCCCGCCGAGAGCCGGCTCGTGTACGACCTCAGGTAGCGCACGCCGAACAGCGGTCCGACGTCGCCGTCGCTCGCCCTGCCGCCGCCGACGGCGGCGAAGTCCACGTCGCTGAGAGGCGCGGCGAGCCCCAAGCCGAACGAGAAGAGGTTCTTCTCGTCGGAGCGCCAGGGCTCCGGCGGGAAGGCGCTCGCCGGGGCCCTCGGCTTCTCCGGAGGAGGGGCCGCCGTCTCGTATTCGACGCTGCGCACCAGGTCGGCGTCGACGCGGCGCGGGCCGGCCGGAGTCTGGATCACGAGCTCCCGGGCGGTGGCGCTGATCACCGTCCCCTCGATCGTCGCGCCGTCCTTGAGGCGCACGACGGCCGCCCCGGCCGGCGCCGCCGTCGAGGCGAGGAGGATTAGGAGGAGCATGCGGGCCGCCTTCATGCGCCTAGTGTAGCGCCGCGGCCCGCGGGAGCCAATTGCGCGGGCGTCTAGGCCGCGTACAGCGTCTCTGACGGCCCGGGTTCGTCCTTCGGGGAAAAAAGGGTTACAGCGCGTTCATGGCTCCCGCCCCGGCGCGGCGTTTATACTGTACGCGAGCAGGGGGGCGCATGAAGATCAGGGAGATGATGACCGTCGACGTCGCGACGCTCGATCCGGAGGATACCATCGAGCAGGCGGCGCGCGTGATGCGCGACGCGAACGTGGGCTTCGCTCCGGTCGTCTCGAACCGGATGGTCCTCGGGGTGCTGACCGACCGGGACATCGTCCTGCGCGCGGCGGCCAAGGGCTACCACATGCGCCTGGCGAAGGTCCTGGACATCCTGACCCCCGGGGCGGTCCATTGCGCCGAGGACGACGACGTCCAGGACGCGGCCAATCTCATGGCGGAGAACCACGTCCGCCGCCTCATCGTGGTGAAGCCCGACAACACGCTCGCCGGGGTCGTCTCGCTCGCCGACATCGCCGAGCACGCGGGCGAGACGGCCAAGGTCGTCGGGGACATCCTGAGGTCGGCTCCGCCGACGGAGGCCGAGACCTCCCTGCGCGGCGCCGGCGTCAGCGAGACGGGCGAGACGCCGGCGGTCCGGACCGGGCCGCTCGGCTCGCTCGTACGCGGGGAGCTCTCCTCCATCGAGACCTACAAGCTGGCCCTCCGGAAGGTGGGCGGCGAGCCCGCGGGCGACGAGCTGCGGCGCATCGAGCGGGAGCACGAGGAGGCCGTCGATCTCCTGCTCGAGAGGCTGCGGCTGAGCGGCGAGCCGGAGCCGAAGAGCTCCGGCCTGCGCGGGAGATGGTCGAAGGCCTTCGAGACGGCCGCGCTGATCGTCGGCCGCAAGGCGGCGCTCCGGGCCTTGAAGCAGGAGGAGGCTCACGGCCTCCACGGCTATGAGAAGGCGCTCGAGGACGAGAGCCTCGATCCCGAGGTGAAGGAGCTGATCCGCGCCCGCCTCCTGCCGCGGGCGCGGTCGCACATCCCCGCGCTCGACCGCCTGCTCGCGGAATCCCGCTAGGCTTCGGCCAGGTCCTCGCGCGGTCCCGGCCTTCCCCGGGGGGAGCGGAGCAGGACGACGACGCCCGTCGCGATGAGCGCGAAGGCCGCGCCGAGCCGCGGCGAGAGCGGCTCGCCGAACAGCCAGAAGGCGCCGACCGCGGCCAGGATCGGCTCGACCAGCTTGGCGCAGCTGAGCGCGAGCACGCCGTAGGCGTTGAGCAGGTAGGTGAACAGGCCGTGGCCGCCGAGGCTGACCGCGAAGGCCAAGGTCGCGAGCGCCGCCCAGGTGGACGCGGGCCAGCCCGACCAGGCGCCGCCCCGCGCCGCGCCCGCGGCGAGGAACAGGAGCGCGGCGGTCGCGTAGGCCGCGAACAGGAAGCTGACCGTGTCGAGGCCGCGCCGGACGCGCCGGCCGGCGAGCACCCAGGCGGAGAAGAACATCGCCGAGAGCAGCGCGGAGAGGTCTCCCGCGAGGCCCGACCCGCCCATGCGCAGCGAGCCGCCGAACAGCAGGACGACGCCCGCCGCCGCGAGCGCGAAGGCGCCGAGCTCCCGGCGCCCGAGGGGCTCCTTGAAGAGAAGCCACGCCCCGAGCCCCGTCCACACCGGATGCGTCGAGAAGGCGAGCATGAGGTGGGCCACGCTCGTGTGCGACACGGCCCAGGTGAAGGTCCACAGATGGAGGAAGAACAAAGTCCCGGCGATCGCGATGGACCGGCTCACGGGAACGGTCATGGTCTTGCGGCGGCTCCAGGCCCACGGAGCCAGGACGGCGCAGGCGAGGAACAGGCGCCAGAAGCCGATGGCCTCGATCGGCGCGCGCGCGCCGCGGATCAGCAGGGCGGGAAGGGACAGGCACACCACCGCGATGACGAGAAGGAGGGGACGCACGGGGCGTTATTTGCCCTGGCTCTTCAGGTACTTCTGGACTTCGGGGTTGTCGACCCCGCCGGGCACGCCCTTGAGCATGTCGGCCATGTCGCCGCCGCCCTTGCCCGCCTGGGGGTCGGCGACGCCGGTCATCCCGGACGGGGCGCCGGTCGGCTTCGGCGACGCGCCCTTGAAGGAGCTGAAGCTCTTGGTGCCCTGGAGCTTGGGCATGTTGAACGCCTTCTTGCCGCCCTTCTGGGCGGCGGTCTTCGGAGCGGCCTCCGCGGCGGGCATGGACGCCGCGGAGGGCGGCGCGGGGGGCGGGGCCGCGGGCGGCGGCGCGGCCGCCTTGTCCTGGTAATAGCTGTTGTTCGTCCCGCCCTTCACGAAGTCGAGGGAGGAGCCGCCGCCGGGCGCCGGCGTCATCGTCATGCCGCCCGCGACGGGCAGCGACGACTGCGCCGGGTTGCCCGCCGCGGGCGGAGCGACGATGGTCACGGTCTGGGAGACGTTGACCTTCTCCTCGCCCTTCTCGCGCCGCTCGAACGTGACCGAGCTGTCGGGAGGCCGCGCGGTCTTCACCTCGTTCATGCGCATGTACAGCACGCCGAGGAGAGGCAGGATCAGGGAGGCGGCGCCGCCGGCCAGCAGCCAGAGGGTGCGCTTGCGGCGAGCGTCCATAACCTCCTGCTCGGGTGTGGGCATGTCTCCCCGAGTGTATCAGGCCCGTTATGGCTTGTCCAGGGGTTGTGACCGGCTTGCGGCTATCGGGGCTTCTCGATCATCCGGCCCAAGGTCTGGACGCGTTCCAGCGGGTCGGGGTGGGACAGCAGCAGCCGGTACAGCCAGCTGCCCTCGCGGTGCGGCATCTTATCGTCCTCGAGGCCGAGCAGCGCGAACTTGCGCAGGCCCGTGGCCAGGCCGCGAGGGTCGCCGGTGAGCTTCGCCGCGCCGGCGTCCGCCATGCGTTCGTTGGCCCGGGTCAGCCCCATGGCCCCGATCATCCAGAGCAGGGGCGTCCAATAGCCCAGCGCCATCTGCCACAGCGTGACCGCGCCGCCGGAGAGGAGCTGGAGGCAGGCGATGGAGGCGAACAGGGTCAGCATGTGGCGGTACTTCACGTGGCTGAGCTCGTGCGCCAGCACGCCGCTCATCTCGCGGACGGTCATGAGGCGCGTGATGTAGCCCTTGACCGCCACCACGGAGAGGAGCTGGACGCCGCCCGCGGCGAAGGCGTTGGGGTCGCCGGTGCTCGCGCCGGCGTACACGCGCGGCATCGGCACCTTCGCCCGCCGCGCGAGGTCCCGGACCGTCTCGACGTACGGGCCCGAGGAGACGCGCTTGACCCGCATGAAGAGGGCCGCGGCGAAGCCCGACAGGACGATCATCGGCGCCATGGTCATGAGCGAGCCCGTCAACGAGGCGCCCGCCGCCGCGAGGGCCGCGGGCACCGACAGCTTGAGCAGCGAGAGCAGAGCGAGGCTGCCCAGGACCAGGGCCCCGCCCCACCACGCGGCCTGGACGCGGGCGCGGCGGATCTCCCTCTCGGGGGTCGTGGCCTCCCCGGGGATCCGGTCGAGGCGCCAGCGCGTCAGGAGCTCCCGGACGGAGAACCCGGCGGCCGCCGGCGAGGCGCCCTTCGCCGTCATGCGCGTCAGGAAGCGGCGGCTGAGCCGGTAGGCGGCGACGGCGGCGAACAGCAGGGGGAAGGCGAGGAGGTCGGTGACGCCGCCGGTCAGGGAGATGAAGCGCATCATCGGGGAGAAGAGCATGGGCAGGAGCATGAGGCTGAACGGGATCTCCACGGGGAACTCCGGCGCGATCCGGACCTTGTTCCGCAGGCCCCAGGCCGTGTGCCCGGCGCCGTAGACGACGGGCAGGGCGGCCATGAAGGCGAGCGCTCCCAGCAGGGGGGCCAGGCTGACGAGCCCGGCGCCCTTGACCGCGGCACCCAAGAACGCGGCGGTCAGATCGAGCCCCGTCAGTCCGAGGGCGGTCACGGCCGCGGCGCCGGCGAACACGCCGAGGAGGCCGTCGGCGTAGCGCGTCAGCGGCGCGTGCGCCGGGTCGCCTCCGCGGGCCAGGGCGATCCGCGTCGCGACGAGGGCGGGGATCATCACGCCGCCCAGGCCCGCCAGGACCCAGAGGCCGACGGCCGGCGTGAAGCCGAACACCGCGGGAAGGAGCAGGCGCGCCGCATGGTCGGCGGCGAAGGTCGCGACGGCCGCCGTGACCGTCACGAGCGGCGCCGGGAGACGGCGCGACAGCGAACCGACGGAGGAAAGGGCGCGGTCCAGGACTCGGCCCAGGGCGAGCTTCGCCTCCTTGGCCTTGGTACGGAAAAAAGCGGGCTTGGGCTTGACGGGCGCGGGCGCCTGCGCGGAGGGAGGACCGTTCATCCGGTCCGGCCCGGCGCCGCCGGCTTTCGCAAGGACGGGGCTCGGGGACGAAGGCGCGGCCGGGACCGCGGCCTCGGAGGCCGGCGCGGGAAGGCCCTCGCTCCAAGCCCGGTCCGCGGTGGCCTTGAGATCCTCCTCCCGGGCCGCGCCGCCGGTCTCGATCCTCTCGAGCGCGATGGACACCTTGAGGACGCGATCGATGAGCTTCTGCTCGGCCGCGCGCTCCTTGAGGCCGGCGGTCCGCCGCTCGAGCTCCTTCGCGCTCGGTACGGCGGCCTTGAGCCGGACGGGGGACGGCGCCGCGGCGGCCGCGCGGACCGGCGCGGCGGGACGCGGCGCGGGGTCGATCGACGGCGCCGCCAAGGCCGGCGAGAGGGCCGGCGCGGAGAGCGGGGCGCCCGTGAGCGGGAGCGAGGCTCCGGACGGGAGGGCCGCCGAGGGGATGAGTGAGACCGCTCCGGCGGACGGCCCCGGCCGCGCGACGCGCACCGTCTGAGCGAAGGCTTCCTGGCCGGGGCAGGACAGGACGAGAACGGCGGCCATGACCGCGGCCGCGCTCCTGGTCAGCGCCCGAACTCGTGTCATCCTCGAAGGATAGGCTTCTCAATGACGGCATAAAAGGGTCCTTCGACCTAAAAGAAGGGGGCCATTCGACGACGGAGGGCGGGACCCTATAGTAAGTACGCTCATTCGCGGGTCTTGACAAAAGAAACAATTCCGTTACACTTCTGATGTAGCATCCTGTTTCGCGCTTCCGGACCGTTTTTGGATCAAGGGGGTTGGAGATCCAGCGGGCGGTCCGGTGCCCGTAGGCGCCCAACAGGCGATAACGGCAAACCCATCGCAAGGTGGGGGCGCAAAGCCATGACTCCCGGTCTTGGGGGAGTGTCAGGCTACCGAATAGTATGCCCGCTAAAATTGCGAGGGGCTGGTCCCCTGTGCGCTGCGCGCGCGCGTCGGTGCTTGTACAGACCTTGGCGCGCGCTTGCGTTTTTATGGGCCTCGTCTTGAGCGCCTCCGCCCAGTCCGGCGGCACCCCCGGCGCCTTCCTGAGCTACGGCGTCGGCGGCCGCGCCCTGGCGATGGGCGGCGCCTACTACGCGATCTCGGACGACGCGAGCGCCGCCTACTGGAACCCGGCCGGCCTGGCCCAGCTGCAGCGCAAAGAAGTCACCACGATGCAGGCGACGCTCTTCCAGCAGACCAAGCTCACGTACTTCAGCATGGCGTACCCCACCAAGAGCGGCTCGACCTTCGCTCTGAGCATGACCCAGCTCGCCAACCCCGGCTTCGAGCAGGTGGACCTGAAGCTCAACCCGAACACCAACGAGCCCGAGACGATCACGTCCGGCGGCTCCTTCGCCGACTCGCAGTCGGCCATGGGACTGTCCTGGGGCAAGGGCGTGACCGAGACCGTCAGCTTCGGCATGGGCGTCAAGCAGGTGACGCGCAAGCTCGGCGGGTCCTCGGACAACTTCAAGACGCTCGACATCGGCGCGATGAAGACGATGGGCTCGGCCTACCGCCTCGGCTTCGGCATGCAGAACGTCTTCGCGATGCGCACCGGCGACACCGACGACAAGCTGCCGGTCGTCATCAAGCTCGGCAACTCCCTGCGCCTGTTCAAGGAGCGCCTGACGCTCGCCGCCGACGTCAATAAGGTGCTCAACGGCGACACCGACATGCGCTTCGGCGGCGAGTACTGGGTGTCGCGCTGGTTCGCCTTCCGATTCGGCCTCCTCGGGCTGCCTAAGATACAGGAAACGGACTTCGGGTTCGGGTTGAACTTCAAGAGCTTCGCCCTGGACGTGGCGCAGGGCATCCACGACCTCGGCTCGTCGACCCGGTTCTCGATCACCTTCCGCTTCGGCCAGTCGCGCGGCGACCGCTCCACGGCGCAGGTCAAGAACTTCATCAAGCAGGGCATGGACGCCTTCCAGGAAGGCAACTTCGCCCTCGCGGCGCAGAAGTTCAACCAGGCCCAGGACGCGGCTCCGGGCAACAAGCAGGTCGCGACGATGATCGCGCGCCTGAACAACGTCACCGCCTTCGTGCCCCAGGCGAGCGGCGGCGAGGAGTACGTGACCTTCATCCGCCGCGGCGCCATCGCCTACGTGGACGGCCGCGACCTGAAGGTCTCCGTCAACTCCCTGCGCTACGCCTTCAACAAGAACCCCCGCGACGAGAAGCTCCTCGGCCTGCTGAACATGGTCGAGCGGGAGGCCGGCGCCGCCGATCCGACCCGCCGCCTCGAGGGCCCCGAGCAGTTCACGTTCATCGACCAGAAGGTCTTCGACGCCCGCCAGTCCATCTACGACGGCAAGTACGACGCCGCCGTCCGCCGCGCCCAGGACGTCCTCGACCTCGAGCCCAACAACGTGACGGCGCTCGAGATCATGGGCTCGGCGTTCTTCCTGATGGAGCAGAAGGACAAGGCGGTGGCGGTCTGGAAGCGCGTGCTCGAGATCGATCCGAACAACCGCTCCGTCCGCGAGTTCCTCCAGTCCATCCGGCAGTAACGGGAAACGGATGGAACCACAAAGACACCAAGACACAAAGAAAAACGAAAGATATGGTAACGGCATACGGCCTTTGCCGTTGAACTTCTCTTCCGTTGCCGTTCTTGGTGACTTGGTGTCTTTGTGGTTTATCCGTTCCGTTCGTAAATTCCGTTTGTTTTTATGCCTTGAATCTGTAACAGGCCCCCCTTACACTCATCATCGAATGCGTGCGTCTCTCCTCGCCGCGCTGCTCGCGCTGCTGTCGTCGGCTCCATTGCCGGCGGCGGCCGGCGTCGTGTCGCCCAACCTGGGCCTGCTCCAGGAGCAGAACCACATCAAGGCCGACGCGGAGACGAAGATCCAGCGCGACGTGCTCGACCCGATCCTCGGCAAGGGCAAGGCCGCCCCCTTCGTCGACGTGGAGATGGAGGTCAAGCTCGAGAGCGAGGAGTCGATGCGCTCGGGCATGGGCGTGTCGGAGAAGTACAAGGAGAAGGCCCCCGGCCCGAAGGGCGGCATGCAGACGACCTTCGTGCTGCCCGGCATCCCGAAGCCGAAGACGATCACGCAGGGCCCGGAGAGCCCGGACCGGCCCGAGGCGAGCCAGGCTCAGCAGGCGCAGCAGATGAAGGGCGTGCAGGAGGAGCGCTTCGCGGTCAAGCCCGTGTTCAAGCGCCTGCAGGTCACCGTGATCCACGACGACACCGTGCTCGACCCGGTCAAGGACGCGGCGCGCCTGTCGCAGGTGCGCGAGCGGATCGTCGACGCGATGGGCCAGTACCAGCTCACGCAGGACCGGGTCGTCTTCCGGCCGACGAAGTTCGACAAGCCGCCGCTCGTCGACTGGCGCGAGGACTTCAAGAAGCCGTCCGTCTATCTGCCCCTGCTTTATGCTCTCCTCCTCCTGCTGTTCCTGTGGTTCCTGTTCGGGCCGCTGAGCCGGTTCTTCCGGCAGTACGTCGCCGCGCTGCGCGAGGCGAAGAAGGGCGAGTTCGAGGTGCTCAACAAGGCCGAGGACAAGGGCAAGGACGGGGAGGACGAGAACGACGACACGCTGGAAGAGCTCACCAAGGGCGAGCTCGATATCATGCTGGGACGCAAGCCGCCAGAGCCGCCGCCTGCGACGCCGGAGGAGGACGAGGACGCCATGAAGAAGTTCGAGCCGTTCACGTACATCACCGAGGAGAACTTCAAGCGCCTCGCCAACCTCTTCCTCGTCCGCCAGGACGAGCCGTGGCTCGTCACCGTCGTGCTCAGCTACCTGAAGCCGGAGATCGCGCGCGCGACCCTGACTTTGCTGCCGGTCGAGCTCCAGGCCAAGATCGCCATCGAGTCCCTCAAGCTCCGCCAGGTCACCCGCGAGCAGCTGATGGCCATCGACGCGGACGTGAAGGAGTCGGTGGATTTCGTCGTCGGCGGCATGGAGCGGCTCACCCAGATGCTCGACGAGGCGGACACGCTCACGCGCGCGAACATCCTCGAGTACCTGAAGAACGAGAAGCCCGACGTGTACCAGCGCGTGCGCAAGTTCATCCTGACCTTCGAGGACGTCGTCGGCTTCCCGGACCGGGACATGCAGACGATCGTGCGCGAGCTGAAGACCGAGTCGATGGCCAAGGCCCTCCAGGGCGCGGCGCCGGACATCGTCAACAAGTTCCTGTCGAACATGTCGGCGGGCGCGGCCTCCCTGCTCAAGGAGTCCATCGAGTACGCGGCGGGCCTGACCCCGGCCCAGATCGAGGAGGAGCGCTCCAAGATCATGGACGTCGTCAAGGTCCTCGAGAAGGGGGGCAAGGTCAACGTGCGGCAGAGCCGCGGCGACGCCTTCTCCGGCTTCCACGAGGAGGTGGCCAGCGACAGCGGCGAGAAGTACGCGCCGCGCACGCGCGCGGCCGAGCAGGCCGTGGCGACCTTGCTGGGCTCCGGCGGCGGACCGGCGGGCCTTCCGGCGGCCGCGCCGCAGGCGGCCCTGCCCGCCCCGGCGCCGGCGGCCTCTCCGGCGCAGGCGGAGGCGGCCAAGCCCTATCTCGACGCCGGCATCCAGTACCACGACGCCGGGCGCTTTCAGGAGGCCGCGCAGTATCTCGAGTACGCGCTGGCCCAGGACGGGTCGCTGTGGCAGGGACGGCAGTACCTGGCCAACTGCTACGTGCAGCTCGGCCGCAACAAGGACGCGATCGCGCAATTCGAGCAGGTCCTGCTGGTGAACCCCGATCCGGGGCTGCGCCAGTGGGTGGACGGGATGAAGGGTTCGGCTTGACGAGCATCTTAAGGAGAGAACATCATGGCGCCTGACGACAAGTTTCCGCCGCCGCCGCCCCTGCCTCCGGGCAAGGGAGGCGCGCCCATGCCTCCGCCGCTGCCCGCCGCGGCCGGAAAGCCCCCGTCGCCCCCGCCGCTTCCTTCGCGGTCCGGCGCGCCGGCTCTTCCCGCCATGCCCGCCCTTCCCTCGTTCGGCGCTCCGACGAGCGCTCCGCCCGCGCCGCCTTCGTTCGGCGCCGCGCCGGCCCAGGCCGCCGCGCCCGACCGCTCCAAGGAGGCCGAGGCGAAGCTCGAGCGGATGAAGGACGAGTTCGAGGACAAGCTCGAGGCCCTCGAGAAGAAGCTCAGCGAGGAGCGCGAGAAGGCCCTGCTGATCCAGCTGAGGAGCCAGGAGGAGACGGTCACCGCCGCCAAGGTGGAGGTCTCCCTCAAGGAGCTCCAGGACAAGCTCCGCCGCGACCGCCGCGACCAGGAGAACGAGGAGAGCAAGCTCAAGCTCGAGCGCCGCGCCCAGGAACTCGAGGCGCGCCTCGCTCAGGAGCGCGAGACGTGGGTGACCACGCTGAAGAGCCAGCTCGCCTCCCGCGAGACGCAGGACAAGGAGGTCGAGACGCACTTCGCCGTGCGGCTTCAGGAGATGGAGCGCCGCTGGCTCGAGGAGAAGGCGCAGTGGCAGAAGACCGCGCTCGCCAAGGACGACGAGGTGCGCACGCTTCGCGCCCTCGCCGAGAAGCTCCGCGGCGCGGACACGGAGCTGGCGAAGGCCGTCGGCGCGCAGAAGCTCCTCGAGGAGCGCCTGACCGAGGTCCTGCAGGAGCGCGCGGAGGCCGTCTCCCGCCTTCAGGGCGCCACCGACCGCGAGAAGGAGGCCATCCAGCTCCGCGCCGACCTCACTCTCACGCGTCAGCAGGGCGCCCTGATGCAGGAGCGCCTCGAGCGCGACATCGCCATGCTCCGGCAGAGCAGCCGCGAGCGCGAGGAGCGCCTGATGGCCGACCAGGAGCGCCTTCAGCGCGACCTCGGCACGGTGAAGCAGAACCTCGAGGCCCAGCACGACGCCAACCTGCGCCGCGCGAAAGCCGAGAACGAGGCCGAGCTCTTCAAGTACAAGGACGTCGCCGAGAAGTCCACGGCGGAGTTGCAGCGCCTGCGGGCCGTCGCCGGGGCGCTCGAGCGCCAGGGCGCGTCCGCCCGCGCGCAGCTCGACGAGCTGCGCCGCGCCGCCGCGAGCTGGGAGAAGACCCAGGAGCGGTACAAGGCCGAGTTCGTCGTCCTCCAGCGCAAGTGGGTCGAGCGGGAGAAGGAGGTCCGCGCCGAGGCCACGCAGGCGTCCCTGCAGATGGTCGAGTCCGAGAAGACGCGCCTGCGCATCCAGGCGCAGGACGAGCTCAACCAGCGCGCGGCGAAGATCGCCGACCAGCTGCGGCTCGAGAACGAGTCCGAGCAGAAGCGCCTCGAGTCGCGCCTGCGCGCGGACCTCGAGCGCGAGCTCGCGGAGCGCCGTCAGGCCCTGACCGCCGAGTCCGACGGCGCGCGCGCCCTGGCCGACCAGGAGCTTTCGCGCCTGCGGCGCGAGCTCCAGCAGAAGGACGCCTCGTGGGGCGAGCGCCTGCTCGCCAAGGAGTCGGAGCTGATCACGCAGCGCAGCCGCGCCGACGAGATGAGCGGCCGCCTGTCCCGGGAGGAGGAGGCCCGGGGCGCGGCGCTGCGCGACAAGCTCGAGCTCGAGAAGCAGCTCGAGGGCCTGCGCGAGCAGCTCGGCGCCCAGCAGGCGTCCCTGCGCGCCATGCAGGACCGCCTCGCCTCGACCGAGTCGGACAAGAGCCGGCTCGAGACGGAGAAGACCGAGCTCGAGCGCCTGTCCACCGCCCAGGCGGCGCAGGTGCACGGCTCCCAGGAGGCCCTGGAGGCGACGCGCCTCCAGCTCGCCCGGGAGACGCAGGCCGCGAAGATCCTGCAGAACGCGCGGGAGCAGGCCGAGAAGTCGCTCGCCGCGCAGCGGGCGGAACTGACGCGCAGCCTGCACGCCCAGAAGGTCGAGTTCGACCGGCTCCTGCAGACGGAGAAGGAGCGGGCCGATGCGGCGGTCGCGAAGGCGGCGCAGGACCGGGACGCGGCCGTCTCGGCCGCCCGGGCCGACGCGCAGGCCGCGGCTCACGCCGCGGTCGCGGAGGCGCAGGCCCGCCTCGACCGCGAGGCCTCCGAGCTCCGTGAGGCCTTGAACGCCGAGGCGGCGGCCGCTCGCGCGGCGTCCGCGGCGGCGGCGGAGTCCGCCCGGCGCGCGGCCGAGCTGGAGACCGGGCTGGCCTCGGCGCGGGCCGAGTCCTCGGACCTGGCGGCCAAGCTCGAGGAGTGCCGCAAGGAGTCGTGGACCAAGAAGCTGTTCAAGAAGGAGGGCGACGGTGATCAAGCTCCATAAGCTCAACGGCCTCGAACTCGTCGTCAACGCCGAGCTCATCGAGACGCTCGAGCCGGGCCCCGAGACCGTCGTGCATCTCGCGACGGGCAACAAGCTCACCGTCACCGAAAAGGCTGACGAGATCATCGCGAAAGTGGTGGAATACAGAAAGGCCGTCAATTCCGCGGGGAAGCCCGTCAACCCCATCGCGGGCTACGAGCGGCAGAAGAGTTAAGGAGCCGAACTTTCAATGGATATCGCAACGATCGCGGGCATCTTCACCTTCTTCGGCCTGACCGTCTTCATGATCTTCCACAGCGAGGGCGTGGCCGGCTTCAAGCCGTTCATGAACCTCGAGGCGGTGTTCATCGTCATGGGCGGCACGGTCTGCGCCACCTTGGTCAACTACCCGCTCTCCCAGGTCATCGGCGTCGGCAAGATCATCAAGAAGACTCTGATGTCCCACGGCGACGACGACACCTCGGAGATCGTCGTGACCTTCGTCAACCTCTCGCAGAAGGCGAAGAAGGAGGGCTTCCTCGCGCTCCAGGGCGACCTCAAGGGCATCAAGAACGACTTCCTGCGCCGCGGCGTCCAGCTCGTCGTCGACGGCGCGGACCACGAGTTCATCCGCAACATGCTGGAGACCGAGATCGGCTTCATCCGGGAGAGGCATAAGGGAGGCGCCGAGATCCTGAACGCGCTCGGCACCTACGCGCCCGCCTTCGGCATCATCGGCACCGTGCTCGGCATGATCATGATGCTGTCCTCGATCGACGACGTCGCCCAGGTGCCGCGCCGCATGGCGCTCGCGCTGTCCGCGGCCTTCTTCGGCCTCGGCTCGGGCTACCTGATCTTCCTGCCGATGGGCGGCAAGCTGCGCGCCCGCTCCGAGGAGGAGCTGCTGATCAAGGAGATCGTCATCCGCGGCGTCCTGCTCCTGCAGAGCGGCGCGACCCCGTCCGTCGTCGAGGCCAACCTCAAGGCCTACCTGC
This sequence comes from Elusimicrobiota bacterium, assembly GCA_016182905.1. Classification (NCBI taxonomy): domain Bacteria; kingdom Pseudomonadati; phylum Elusimicrobiota; species Elusimicrobiota bacterium. The sequence continues at coordinate 197,746 of JACPFR010000009.1, read as the reverse complement.
CGCCTTCCCAGCGGCTCATCGTCAAGGGGCCGCCGGCCCCGGGGGCCCCGGGCGCCCCGGCCGCGCCGGCCGCCTAAGGAGAAGATTCGATGCCCATGCGCGCCCCGAAGGGGTTCATCGACATCAGCGACCCGAAGGTGTGCCAGGTCGGCCATCCCGCGCCGCCCTGGATGGCGAGCTACGCCGACCTGATGACCGAGCTCGTCTGCTTCTTCGTCATCCTTTACGCTCTCTCGGCGGCCTTGAACAAGGACGTGCAGAAGGCCGCGGCGGACGTCAAGGAGATGATGGACAAGGGCGAGATGAAGGGCGAGGTGAAGATCGACAAGGACGGGCTCAAGATCTCCATCGAGGAGCAGGGAGGCGCGGGCTTCTTCGGCGTCGGGGCGGCCGAACCGACCCCCGAGATCGACGAGAAGCTCGCGCTGCTGACGCCGGCTTTGGCCAAGCTCGCGCTCAGCCACGAGATCCTCGTGGAAGGCCACACCGACGGCCAGGCCATCCACAACGACTATTTCGACTCCAACTGGGAGCTGTCCACCGCGCGCGCGACGAGCGTCGCGCGCCTGCTCATCGAGAAGTACAAGATGCCCGCCGAGCACCTCGGCGCCGTGGGCTACGGCGGCAACCGTCCGATCGCCGCGAACGACACGCCGGAGGGGCGCGCCAAGAACCGCCGCGTCGTGATCTTCGTGAAGAGCACCTCGCTCAAGAAGGACCCCAAGGAGGCCGGCCCCGAGACGGCGGTCCTCGATAAAAAAGCGGTTCCGCCCATCGCGCCGCTCACGGTCCCGGCGGAGGTCCTCCGCAACACCGAGAATCCCGAATCTCCGTCGGCGGCGCCTCCCGCCAAGGGGGGCGCGGAATGATAGAATACGGCATGCTCAACCGCCGCTTCATCGCCGCCGGGCTCCTCGCGCTGCTGTTCTCCGCGTGCGGCCCCTCGAACAAGAACGTCGTCGTCGAGGACTTCGCCGAGGGCCGCATCGTGGACCTGTCCATCACCGAGAAGCTGACCGGCACCTCCGAGTTCCTCCTTTTCTCCACCGCCAAGAAGACCCAGTTCCTGGACGGCTACATCCAGGGCGTCATCACCGACTACCAGGACAACCCGGTGCAGGGCGTCGTCGTGCGCGCCGTCGCCTCCGGCGAGAACACTTTGGAGGAGGGCGAGGCGCGGCCCTCGGGCTTCGCGACGAGCTCCTTCGACCCGGGCGTCTCCGACACGAACGGCTTCTACCGCATCCGCTTCAGCCTGCCCATCCTCGGCAAGAAGGTGGACATCCGCGGCCGCATGCTGTACAACCCGGGCTGGGAGCAGGAGCGCGACAACCTCGGCAAGGCCTACGAGCCGCAGACCAAGCAGAGCCAGTACCGCCTCTACTACGACCGCAAGAGCGGCCGCATCATCTTCTCCGAAGGCGTGCGCAAGACGGTCGTCTCGGCCGTGACCTCCAAGGGAGCGCCGAAGGCTCCCGCCCTGCCCGGCACCGAGGCGCCCAAGCCCGTCGAGAAGGCGAAGCCCGCCGGCGAGCCGGCCGCGGGCGGCGCCGACGATCTCTTCAAAGGATTCGGCTTCGGACAGTGACGGTCTACCTCGACCACAGTCCGACCACCTACCTCGACCATAACGCGACGACGCCCGTCCGTCCCGAGGTCGTGGACGCGATGCTCCCCTGGCTGCGCGAGGGCTACGGCAACCCGAACTCGGTATACTCGCTCGGCCAGCGCGCGAGGGCCGCGGTGGAACGCGCGCGAGAACAGGTCGCGGCTCTCCTCGGCGCCGCCGACTCCTCCGAGATCGTCTTCACCTCCGGCGGCTCGGAGTCCGACGTGCTGGCCATCGCCGGCGGCGCGTGGCAGGCCCACGACGAGACCAAGGGCAAGCGCCGCAAGGTCGTCACCTCGAAGATCGAGCACGACGCGGTCCGCCTGCTGGCCGGCCAGCTGCGCCGCCGCGGCCTCGACGTGCTCGAGGCGGGCTGCGGCGCCGACGGCGTCGTGGACGCGGCCGGGATGAAGGCCATGCTCGACGACGCGACCGCGGTGTTCAGCCTGATGCACGCCAACAACGAGACCGGCGCCCTGCAGCCGGTGGCCGAGCTCGCCGCCTCCGCCCGGGCGGCCGGCGCCTTGGTCCACACGGACGCGGTGCAGTCGCTGGGCAAGATCGGTATCGACGCCAAGGCGCTCGGCGTCGACCTGCTCGCGGTCTCCGGCCACAAGGTCAACGCGCCCAAGGGCGTCGGGGCGCTGTACGTCCGGCGCGGGGTGCGCCTCGCTCCGCTCGTGACCGGCCACCAGGAGAAGAACCGCCGCGGCGGCACCGAGAACACGGCCTCGATCGTCGGCTTCGGCGTCGCCTGCGAGCTCGCGGCGCGCGAGCTGTCCGCCGCCGCCTCCCACGCCCTCGCCCTGCGCCGCCGCATCGAGGCGGGCGCGCTCCTCATCAAGGGCGCGCGCCTCAACGGTCCTCACGAGCTCCGCCTCCCGAACACCGTCCACCTCAGCTTCGACGGGATCGACGGTCACCACCTCGTCGTCGCGCTCGACCTCGAGGGCATCTGCGTCTCGAGCGGACCCGCCTGCTCCTCCGGCGCCTCGACCCCGTCCCACGTCCTGACCGCCATGGGCGTCCCACCCGAGGTCGCGACCGGCTCCATCCGGGTGTCCGTCGGCTGGGGCAGCACCGACGCCGACGCGGACCGCCTGCTCGCCGCCCTGCCCAAGGCCGTCGAGAAGCTCCGCGCCGTGGGGGCCCCCGCGTGAGCCGCCGGCGCGTGCTCGTCGCGATGAGCGGAGGCGTGGACTCCTCCGTCGCCGCCGCCTTCGTCCGCGAGCGCGGCGACGAGGCCGTGGGCGTCACGATGAAGATACTCGCGCGCACCGAGACCGGGTTCGGCTGCTGCGGCTCCCCGGCCGACGTCGACGACGCCAAGCGCGTGGCCGAGCGCCTGGGGATCGTCCACTACGTCTCCGACATGGCCGACATATTCGCCTCGAAGGTCATCCGCCCCTATCTCGACGCCTACCTCGGCGGCACGACCCCGAACCCGTGCGTGGAGTGCAACCGCTCGCTCAAGTTCGGCCATCTCCTCGCGCTGTCCGAGGCCTGGGGCTGCGACGCGGTCGCGACGGGGCATTACGCGCGCGTCGAGAACGGGCGGCTGATGAAGGCGCTCGACCCGGCGAAGGATCAGAGCTACTTCCTGTACTCCCTCGACGCGAAGGCGCTGTCGCGGGCGGAGTTCCCCGTCGGGTCTTTGACCAAGGACGCGGTCCGGGCGAAGGCGCGGGAGCTGGGACTGAAGACGGCCGATAAGGCCGAGAGCATGGAGACCTGCTTCGTGCCGAACCGCGACGTGCGGGGCTTCGTCGCCGCGCACGCGGACGCGACGGAACCGGGCATCGCCGCGGGGCCGATCCGCGACCGCGACGGGCGGGAGCTCGGACGCCATACCGGCTTGGCCTCGTACACGGTCGGTCAGCGCTCGGGGCTGGGGCTGAACGGCCCGGAGCCTCGCTACGTCGTTCGAATCGACGCCGCTTCGAACTCCGTCATCGTGGGCGGCGTCGACGAATTACAGTCTAGGGGCATCACGGTGGGAGCGCTGACTTTCAACGGCGAACGGAATGGGGGAACCTTCCGGGCGCATGTTCGAATACGGCATCGGCATACGCCCGCCGCGGCCTCGATCGAGCTTATGGATGACGGAACGGCAAAAATACATTTCGATGAGCCCCAGCGCGCGCCCGCTCCGGGACAATCTGCGGTGATCTACTCGGGCGACATGGTCGTCGGCGGCGGGACCATACTGCGAGGTGACCTGTGAAAAAGCTCCTGTTGACGGCGTTCGCGGCGATGCTGACGGCGGGCTGCGCGGGCATGTTCGGCGGCCGGGACGAGGCGGCGGACGATTTCGCCAAGGAGACCAGCGCCAACGAGGCGAAGGTCAAGGAAGACCGCGTGCGCTCGAGCCTCGCCCAGCTCGAGGCGCGGCTGTCGGACTACACGAAGACCGAGAAGAAGATCCCGGTCAAGCTCGAGAAGCTCGTGCCGAAGTACCTCGCCGAGATACCCTCGCTCGACCTCCCCGTCTGCGGGCGCGAGTCGAGCAAGGTCGAGGTGTACGGGCCCGAGATCCTGCGCGACGGGCAGGTGGACGGGTCCCGCCTGCGCGGCACCGGCCGCTGGGGCTACGTCTTCACCGACGACCGCATCGTGATCTTCGTGGACTGCCTCAAGCCCTCGCTGCGCGGCGTGCCCTGGTACCAGGAAAGAGGAGTCTACTAGGAGTAGCGGCGGCGGAACTCGGCTTCGTCGCCGATCGGCGTGAGGCCCGCGGCGCGCCGCGCGAGATGCGCGGCCATCCCCGCGCCGAGGTACGACAGCGCGTGGAGCTCGCGCAGCAAAGGCTTCGTGCGCAGGAACTTCTTGAGCCCCGGCGAGGGGCTGGGCCACTCCGGGATCTCCCCGACGGGCCTGCCGTCCAAGGTCAGCAGGTGGGTCCGGCACGGCCCGCCCGCGCCGATCTTCCGGCAGGCGGCGTCGACCGCGGTCTCGGCCATCACGCGGTAGTCCGACATCTTGCCGCCGCCGATCGTGAGGAAGCCCGCCACGCCGTCGCGCGTCTCGTGGTCGAAGACCTCGAAGTCGCGCGACAGCTGCTTCTCCGCGCCGGGCTGGCCCAGGATCGGGCGCGAGCCGACGGTGGTCGCGTCGTGCTTCTCCGGCCAGGACGCGAAGTAGCGCTTCACCGAGCGCGTCAGGTAGCCGATCTCCTCGTCCGTCGTGCGCGTCTGGTCCGGATCGAGCGGCCCGGGGATGTCGGTCGGCCCCACCCAGGTGCCGAGGGGGGAGGGCACGACGAAGACGTAGCGCGAGCGGTCCTCCGCCTCCAACAGAAGCCCCGCCGGAGTCAGCGCTTTTTCACGATAGATGAGGTGGGTCCCCTTCATCAGGCGCAGGGGCATGCGCACGCCGGCGAGGGTGGAGACCTTGTCGATCCAGGGGCCCGCGGCGTTGATCGTGATCTTGCCGCGCAGCTCGCGGCCGCCGGCGTTCACGCCGGCCACGCGCGAGCCGTCCTTGAGCACCGAGGTCACGGGCGTGTCGAGCATCACCTCGGCGCCGGCGGCCTTCGCCGACTCGAGCGTCCTGCGCGCGAGCGCCTCCGCGTCCACCCACCACTCGTCGAAGACCAGCGCGCCGCGCAGGCCCTCGGGTGCCAGGCCCGGGACGACGCGCAGGGTCGCCTCGGGGCTCAGGCGCATGTGCGGGCGGCCGTACTTCATCGGCTGGAAGCGGTCGTACTGCTCGAACAAGGTCTCGACCGTCTCGAGCCCGCGGCTGTGTCCTTTATAGACCGGCCAGACGATCGGCAGTCGGGTGAGCAGGTCGCCGGCGGTGCGCACGATGTGGCCGGAGTCCCAGCAGGAGGAATGCGTGGTGAGGCGGTCGTAGAGCAGGTAGCGCACGCCGCCGTGGATCAGGTGCGTGGAGGCGGAGGTGGTCCCGCCGCCGGGCCGGCCGCGCTCGAGAAGGCATACCCGCAGTCCCCTGAGAGCCGCGTCGCGGGCCACGCCCGCGCCGGTGACGCCGCCGCCGATGACGATGAGGTCGAATCCGCTCATTGCAGGTCGTACTCCTGGCCGTAATCAGGGCACTCGACGCGCGTGATGCCCTCGGCGCGCAGGAGCTCCGCGAGCGCGGCGCGGTCGGAGGGGTCGCCGTGGACCAGGAAGATCTTTCGCGGGCGCGGGTCGAGCGACTTCATGAACCACATCAGGTCCGACTGGTCCGCGTGAGCGGAGAACGTGTGCAGGGTCTCGATCCGGGCCCACACCGCGTGCTCGAGGCCGAAGATCTTGACCTTCTTGGCGCCGTCCTGAAGCCGGCGGCCGAGCGTGCCCTGGGCCTGGTAGCCGACCATGAGGACGGTGGTCGTGTCCTTGTCGAGGTTGTTGCGCAGATGATGGAGGATTCGCCCGCCCTCGCACATGCCCGAGGCCGACAGGATGATCATCGGGCCTTTCTCGTCGTTGAGCGCCTGGGACTCGAGCGCGGTGCGCACGTAGCGGATCGCCTTGAAGTCGAACGGGTCGCCTTCGCGCGCCACGTAGTCCTTGAACTCGGGGGAGAACGAGAAGCCGTCGAGGTGGCGGCTGAAGATCTCGGTGATGTTGAGCGCCATCGGGCTGTCGACGTAGACGGGGATCATCGGGATCTGGCCGCGGCGGATCATCTTCTCCAGGACGAAGACGATCTCCTGTGTGCGCTCGAGCGCGAAGCTCGGGATCAGGATCTTCCCTTTCTCGGCGACGGCCCGATCGACGACCGCCTTGACCAGCGACTCGACGCGGTCGACGGGGTCGTGGTTGCGGTCGCCGTAGGTGCTCTCGATGAGCAGGTAGTCCACGGTCTTGGGGACGTCGGGCGGGTCCATCAGCAGGCTCTTGCGGCGGCCCAGGTCGCCGGTGAAGAACACCCGGCGCACGCCCTTGGCGGTCCTCGCCTCGACCTCGATCATCGCCGAGCCGAGGACGTGCCCCGCGTTGTGGAAGCGGAAGCGGACCTTGTCGCTCAGCTCGACCCAGGTCATGTACGGCCGCGGAGTCAGCAGGGCCAGGCAGGCGTCGACGTCGGCCTCGGCGTACAGCGGCTCGATGGTCTCCTTGCTGCCCTCGCGCGCGCGGATCTTGTTGAAGAACTGCGCGTCGGACTCCTGCAGGCGCGCCGAGTCGCGGAGCATGATCGCGGCGATCTCGAGCGTGGCCTCCGTGCAGTAGATCAGGCCCGCGAACCCGCGCTTGACCAGGAGCGGCAGGCTCCCGCAATGGTCGACGTGCGCGTGCGAGAGCAGGACGGCGTCGACCTCCGCCGGGGAGAAGGGAATGTCCCGGTTCTTGGCGAGGGCCTCCTTGCGGTGCCCCTGGAACAGGCCGCAGTCGAGGAGGATCTCGAGGCCCTCGGCCTCGAGCAGATGCCGCGAGCCGGTCACCTCGCCGACGCCTCCGTGGAAGCCGATCTTCATAGCCAGAGTGTACGAAATGGTAGAATCGGGTTTCATGACCCGTGTCCGTTTCTACCTCCTCGCGGCCGTCGCGTTCCTCTCCGTCGGAGCCGGCTCCGTCGCCCTGCGCAAGCTCCTCGAGGGGATGCCCCCGATCCACACGCTCGAGGACTACACCCCCTCGCTGACCACTCGCGTCTACGACTCCAAGGGCACCGTGATCTCCGAGCTGTCCATCGAGAAGCGCGCCTTGCTGCCGCTGTCGAAGATCCCCGTGGACCTCCAGAACGCGGTCATCGCCGTCGAGGACGACGCCTTCTTCAAGCACTGGGGCATCTCTCCGAAGGGCATCCTGCGCTCCTCGGTGCGCAACCTCATCGCGCGCCGCGTGGTGCAGGGCGCCTCCACGATCACCCAGCAGCTCGCCAAGCAGATCTTCCTCAAGCCCGAGCGGAAGTTCACCCGCAAGATCCGCGAGGTCCTGCTCGCGCTGGAGATAGAGCGCAATTTCTCCAAGCCCGAGATCCTCCAGCTCTACCTCAACCAGGTGTATTTCGGCGAGGGCGCCTACGGGGCCCAGGCCGCGGCCCGCAACTACTTCGGCAAGGAGGTCTCGGAGATGACCTTGGCCGACTGCGCTCTGCTCGCCGGCCTCATCCGGGCGCCCCGGGCCAACTCCCCGTTCTTCAAGCCGGAGAACGCGCGCAAGCGCCGCTCCGTCGTGCTTCAGCGCATGCTCGACGAGAAGCTCGTCACCCTGGCCGAGGCGAACGCGGCCAACGCCCAGCCGATCCCGCTGGTCAAGCCGCTCGGATTCGACTCCCAGGCGCCGTTCTTCGTCGAGCACGTGCGGCGGCGCATCGAGCGTAAATACGGGACCGCGGCCGTCTGGCGCGGCGGCATGAAGGTGTACACGACGCTCGACCTCGACATGCAGAAGAAGGCCGAGGAGATCATGGAGCGGGCCCTGACCGAGTTCGACGCCAAGGCCCAGGTCGAGCACGAGAAGAAGCTCAAGGAGCTTCTCGCCGCCGGAGAGCCGCTGCCGCCCGAGATATCGACGGCGCCGCTCGCCAAGATCCAGGGCGCCTTCGTCGTCATCGACATCAAGACCGGCGCCGTGCGCGCGATGATCGGCGGGCGCGAGTCTCACTTCAACCGCGTCACCCAGGCCAAGCGCCAGCCCGGCTCCACCTTCAAGCCTTTCGTGTGGGCCGCCGCGCTCGGTTCCGGCATGTCCGCCGCCTCGATGATCGACGACACCCCGCTCGCGTTCTACTTCGACGGCCGCGACTGGCGCCTCCTCGAGGGCGCGACCGACCAGTACTCGATCAACCTCGCCACGCAGCCGTTCGCGGCCTCGCCCGACTTCAAGATCTGGGTCCCCAACAACTACGACGGCAAGTTTTTAGGCCGCATCACTTTGCGCAAGGCCCTCTCCCAGTCGCGCAACATCTCCTCGATCAACCTCATCACCCAGGTCGGCCCGCCGCTCGTCGTCGAGTTGGCCAAGCGCGCCGGCATCCGCTCCGAGCTCGAGCCGGCGCCCGCTCTCGGCCTCGGCGCCTCGGTCGTGACCCCGCTCGAGATGACCTCCGCCTTCGGCACCTTCGCCAACGGCGGCATCGCCGTCACGCCGTACACTCTCGAGCGGGCCGAGGACGCCAGCGGCCGGCAGCTCGAGAGCCACCTTCCCGCCGAGAAGGAGGCGATGACTCCCCAGCTCGCCTACCTCGTGACGAACCTGCTCAAGGGCGTCGTGCGCGGCGGCACCGGCGCCTACGCCAGCCGCCTCGGCCGCCCGCTCGGCGGCAAGACCGGCACCTCCAACGACAACCGCGACGCCTGGTTCATCGGCTTCACCCCCGACCTCGTCGCGGGCGCGTGGATGGGCTACGACGACTTCACCTCGCTCGGCCGCAAGGACTGGACCGGCGGTTCGACCGTCGTGCCGTGGTGGACCGAGATCATGGGCGAGATCCTGAAGGACTACCCCAAGCGCGACTTCCCGGCGCCGTCGGGCGTCGTCTTCGCGACGATCGACAAGACGCAGGGCCTCCTGTATCAGCCCGCCTGCCCGAAGGAGAACAAGCTCCTCGAGGCGTTCGCGAAGGGGACCGAGCCGACGGAATACTGCGACCCCAACCGCGTCGGCCCGGCGGTCATCGAGGTCTCCACCGACGCCTTGGGCGCGACCGCCATGCCGGACGGCGGCTACGGCACGGTCAGGCCGTCCAGCGGCGCCTTCGCCCCGTCGCCGGCGCCGAGCGACGACCCGGACGCGCCCGCGCCGCTTCCCACCGACGGCGAGCTCGAGCCCGCGCCGGCGTTCGGCGAGGACAACGACGACCTGCAGTAGGCCGGGCGGCTACCCTTGAGGATAGTCGCGAGGGGCTAGGTGTAGACGCGCGGAGCGCGCGCGGCCGTGCGGCGGATGGGGAGCTCGACCGCGTCGCCGGGCTTGAGGCCGGGAAGCCCGGTCGCGTCGACGAGGGTGTGCGAGATGCCGCAGCGGCCGACGAACGGCAGGTTCACGCCGTTGCGCTTTCCCCAGAACGACTGGCTCGCGCCCAACCCGATCAGGCGCTCGGCGGGCTGCATGGTGAGGCCGTCGGCGTAGCCGACCGGCAGGGCGGCGACGGTCATGCGGCGCGGCACGAGGTACTCGCTCGCGTAGCCGATCGAGGCGCCCTTGGCCGCCTCGCGCACGGAGATCACGCGCGCGAAGAAGCGCCACGGCATCTTGAGCGCGGCCGGCTTGGTCTTCGAGCGGTTGATGCCGTAGAGCAGGTTCCCCACGCAGGCCAGGTCGAAGCGGCGGTGGGGGAAGTCCATGAACACGGTCGAGTTCGCCGCGCGCAGGCGCAGCCCCGGGTCCAGGCGTTTGTACGGCGCCGTCAGGCGTTCGAAGGCGCCGAGCTTCTCCTCGGCTTCGACGGCGTTCTTGCCGGGCACGTAGCCGAGGTGCGCGGAGATGCCGTCCACGGTCAGGCCGCGGAGCTTGGCCAGCGCCGTCATGAGCGCGGGCAGCTCCTTCGGGGGCAGCCCCCAGCGCGCGAGGCCGAACTCCAGGTCCACCTGGAGACGGAGCTTCCCGCCTTTGGCGGCGCGGTGGAGCGCCTTGGCCTGGGCGAGGGACTCGATGACCGGGATCACGCCGAGCTTGAGGGCCTGGGCGGAGTCCTCGGGCAGCAGCGGCGCGAGCATCTGGATCGGCGCCTTGATGCCGGCGGCGCGCAGCTGCGCGGCCTCGCTCAGGTCGCGCACGCCGAGGCGCTCGGCTCCGGCCTTGAGGACCGTTCTGGAGACCTCGACGGCGCCGTGGCCGTAGCCGTCGGCCTTCACCGCGGCGACGAAGCCCGCGCCCCTGGGCAGCTGGGACTTGATCCACGCGGCGTTGCCGGCGATCACGCCGAGGTCGATCTCGACCCATTTCATCAAGGAGGGGGAGGGCATCACGGCTATCTTATAAAAAAACGGCCGGCTGACCCCCGCCGTCCACAAGCGACCCGAAAACTGTTGTTGACAACAGTTTTGGGGCAGGAAGTGTGGACGATGGGGATGGCTTCCGCGGAGACGGGGCCGATTCGGGGGGACTTAGAAATAAGTAGAATGAGCCTATGGCGACGACACTCAAAATGGGCACGCGCGGCTCACCCCTCGCGCTCGCGCAGTCGAGCGCCGCGGCGCGGCAGCTGGAGAAGCTCAATCCCGGCCTGACGGTCGAGACGGTCGTCATCAAGACCAGCGGCGACCTGTTCGGCGCGCCGTCGCCGGAGAAAGCCAAGCTCCTGCCCCAGGGCGCCAAAGGCCTGTGGATCAAGGAGCTGGAGGAGGCCCTGCTCGACGGGCGCGTGGACTTCGCCACCCACAGCTGCAAGGACCTTCCCGCGGTGCTCGCCCCCGGGCTGTCGATCTCGGCCTACCCCGAGCGCGAGGACCCGCGCGACGCCTTCGTCTCGCGTCCCGGCCTGGACTGGGCCGAGGTCAAGGCGGGGACGCGGATCGCGACCTCGTCGCTGCGGCGGCAGCTGATGCTGAGCGCCGCCAAGCCCGGCGTCTGCCTGCTCGCCCTGCGCGGCAACGTGGACACGCGCCTGCGCAAGCTGTCGGAGGGCGAGTACGACGCGATGGTCATCGCGCTCGCCGGCCTGCGCCGCATCGGCCGCGCGGACGTCCCGCACGAGGCGATGGACATCAAGATCATGCTGCCCGCTCCCGCGCAGGGCGCCCTCGCCCTCGAGGTGAAGACGGACCGCAAAGACGTCGCCCAGATCGTGGCCACGCTCGACCACGCGGCGACGCGGCGCTGCGTGGAGTACGAGCGCGCGTTCCTCGCCGCCGTCGGCGGCGGCTGCGGCTCGCCCGTGGCGGCGCACGCGCGGCTCCAGTCCGGCGGCGTCCTGCTCGAGGCGTTCTACGCGCACGAGGGCGAAAAGGCCGGCAAGCGCGTGGCGGGGCTGTGCTCCGACCCGGCCCGGCGTGAGGCGTTCGTGACGGACCTCGCCGCCCAAGCCAAGGCCCGGTGAAGAAGGTCGTCGGCGCGCCCGGCTCCGGGGCGCGCGCCTACCTCGCCCGGCTCATCCTTCAAGGCGAGCCGCCGGCCGGCGTCGAGGCGCCGAAGGGTCCCCTCGTCCTCGTCCTGCCCGACGCCGACGCCGTCGAGGACGTCGCCGACGCGGTCAAGGCCCTCGCGCCGCTGTTCGGCGGCAAGTCCGAGGCCGTCGCCGTGTTCGGCGACGACGCGCGCGAGCGCCTGGCCTCGCTCGAGCTCCTGCGCGGCGGCGCGCGCCTCGTGCTCGCCACGCCGGAGGGCCTCGGCGCGCCGGCGCCGGGACGCTCCGACTTCTCCGCCCGCACCGTGCGCTTCCGCGCCGGGGACCTGAGCCCGCGCGACAGCGCGATCGACGCCCTCGTCGCCGCCGGCTATCAGCGCGTCGAGTTCGTCGAGAGCCCCGGCGAGTTCGCCGTGCGCGGCGCCGTGCTCGACTTCCACGCGCTCGAGCCCGCGGTCGCCTACCGCGTGCTGTACGACGAGGACCGCGTGGCCTCGATCCGGCCGTTCGATCCGATCTCGCAGGAGCCGCAGGCCGTGATCGCCCAGGCGGTCGCCACGCCCGCCGAGGAGCCTCAGGAGGGCGCCCGCGTCGTGGACTGGCTGACGGAAGGGGCGCTGTGGCTGATCGGCGAGGGCGTCTCGGTCGAGGTCCCCGAGGGGACGCCCAGCCTCGGTCTCGCGCGCGGCGCCGCGACCGGCCCCGACGAGAAGGATTTCGGCGCCCGCGCCGTCGGCCCCTTCGGCGGCGACCCGAAGAACGCGTGGGCGGAGATGAAGCGCGACGCGGCGCGCGCGCAGAAGGTGGTCTTGTTCAGCCTCAACCACGGCGAGGACGCCCGCCTTCAGGAGATACTGTCCGAGGAGATTCCCGGCGTGCCGGTCCAGTTCCTGATCGGGCCGCTGCGCGAGGGGGTCCGGCGCCCCCTGTCCGAGCTGGCGGTGTACGCGACCTCCCAGATCTTCGAGCGCGACTGGCGCGGCGTCGGGCGCTGGAAGCGCTTCGCGGCCAAGGGCGCGGGCACGACGCGCTGGCGGGAGCTCAAGAACGGGGACTTCGTCGTCCACCAGGACTACGGCGTGGCGCGCTACCAGGGCCTCGAGCCGATCTCGGTGCCGGGCCACGGTCCGCAGGACTGCGTCAAGCTCGAGTACCGCGGCTCGGACCGCCTGTTCGTCCCGCTGACCGAGTTCGACCGCGTGCAGAAGTACGCCGGCGCCGAGGGCAAGCGCCCGCGGCTGTCTTCCTTGGATACTCGGACATGGGAAGAGGTCAAGAAGCAGGTCGCCGAGGGCGTCCGCGACCTCGCCGAGGAGCTGCTGCGCATGCAGGCCCGCCGCGCGGCGAAGCCCGGCTATGAGTTCCCGGGAGAGTCCATCATGGAGCGGGAGTTCGCGGACGGCTTCCCTTATGAGCCGACCGAGGACCAGGCCCGCGCGATCAAGGAGACCCTCGAGGACATGATGACGCCGCGGCCGATGGACCGCCTCGTCGTCGGCGACGTCGGCTTCGGCAAGACCGAGGTCGCGATGCGCGCCGCGTTCAAGTGCGCGATGGGCCTCAAGCAGTGCGCGGTGCTGGCGCCGACGACCGTCCTCGCCGACCAGCACTTCCGCACCTTCTCTCGCCGCATGGCCGGCTTCCCGGTGCGGCTGGCGATGATGACGCGCTTCCAGACCAAGGCCGAGCAGAAGGAGATATTGAAGGACCTCGCCGCGGGCAAGGTGGACGTGGTCATCGGCACCTCGCGCCTGCTCCAGAAGGACGTGCGCTTCCACGACATCGGCCTCATCGTCATCGACGAGGAGCACCGCTTCGGCGTCAGCGACAAGGAGAAGCTCAAGAAGATCCGCGAGAACGTCGACGTCCTGGCCCTGTCGGCCACTCCGATCCCCCGCTCCCTGCACCAATCCATGACGGGCCTGCGCCAGATCTCCTTGATCCAGAGCGCCCCGGCCGGCCGCCAGCCGATCGTGACCCGCGTCGGTCCCTGGGACGAGCGTGTGATCTCGACGGCCATCGCCGAGGAGCTCGCGCGCGGCGGCCAGGTGTACTACGTCCACAACCGCGTGCGCACCATGGCCGACACGCTCGAGCAGATCAAGACGCTGTCCGGCGGGGCGCGCGTCGCGATGGTCCACGGCCAGATGAAGGGCCCCGACATCGAGAAGGCGATGTGGGACCTGGCGCAGCGCAAGAGCGACGTCCTCGTCGCCTCGACCATCATCGAGTCCGGCCTCGACATCCCGAGCGTGAACACCCTATTAGTGGAGGACGCGCAGGACTTCGGTCTCGCCCAGCTGTACCAGCTGCGCGGCCGCATCGGGCGCGAGAAGAGCCGCGCGTTCTGCTACCTGTTCCATCCGCCCGACGCGGAGATGAAGGACCTGCCCGAGGACGCGATCAAGCGCCTGGACGCGCTGAAGGAGTTCGGGGCATTGGGAGCGGGCATCAAATTGGCCCTCCGGGACCTCGAGATCAGAGGCGCGGGGGACCTCCTGGGCGCCAAACAGCACGGCTTCATGAACGCCGTCGGCGCCGACTATTACGCGCAGCTGCTGGAGAGCGAGGTCTCGCGGCTGCGCGGCAAGCGGCTCGAGGAGGACGACCGGCCGGTCGAGGTGGACCTGCGCCTGCCGGCCTACATCCCGCAGGACTACCTGCCCGGCGAGATCGAGCGCCTGAAGATATATAAAAGAGCGCTTCGGGCGACGCCCGAAGAGGCCAAGGGCATCCTGGAGGAGCTCGAGCGCCTCTCCGGCCCCGCCCCGAAGCCGGTCGTGAACCTCTTCGCGATGCTGACCTTGCGCGCCGAGGCCCGCCGCGCCAAGGTGGCCGAGATCTCCGAGAAGGACGGCGCCGTCGAGCTGCGCTGGCGCGCCGACGCCCCTCCGCATCCCGACGCGCCCGCGCGCTGGCTCAAGGCCTTCGGCAAGCGCGTGTCGTTCATCCCCTCGTTCGAGGGGGACGCCGTGCGCCTGACGCTCGGCGAGCAGACCGCGATCGACGCCGTGCGCGCCTTCTTGAAGACGTAGCCCTGTCAAGGGGCGCCCCCTTGACAGACTATATCTCCGGGCTTATACTCCCGACGTCTCCCGGAGGCCCATGAAACCCCTCGCCCTCGCCGTTCTCTCCGTGCTCGTTTCCCTGCCCGGCGTCCTTCAAGCTCAGGTCACGAAGGACGCCTCGGACAGCCTCAAGGAGCTGAAGAAAAAATACGCGGCCGGCGGCCAAAAGCCCGACGCCCCTCCCGCCGCCGAGGCCCCTCCGAAGCCGGAGGATCCCGGGCTCAGAAACGGCTCCGTTCTCACCGGCAGGCCCATGCTGTACGCCCGCTACGCGAAAGGCCCGAACGGCTACTCGCTCAAGGAACTGACGGAGAACATGAACTGGACGGAAAAGAACCTCAGCGGCCTCGTGGACTACATCCACCCGTGGAAAAAGGGAGAGGTCGCGCCGGTCGGCCAGGAGAACGAGGAGGCCCATAAGTCCCTCGCGTCCGAGAGCGCCGCGGCGACCGAGCTGATCGCCGAGGCCGATGCCGCGCTGGCGAAGGGCATCCCGCGCGACCCCAAGGACCCGCGCGATCCGAGGCCGCGGAGATTCATCGGCTACGTCAGCCGAGCGTCGTACGCCCACCGCACCCCGACGCCGGCTCAGCGCCTGGAGGCCGTCGCGGGCGCCCAGACCAACGTGCTCGGGCACGCCGCCGCCCTGATCGCGTACAAGCGGCTCAACCCGCCGGACGCGGAGGGCGAGGCGAACACCGAGAGGTGGCTCGAGGGCGCCCGCAAGAGCCTGGCGGCCGCGGAGAAGAGCGCGCGCGAATAGCGACGTCTTTTGCGTCTAAATGATAAGATGGGTCCGTGGCTAAGCGGACCCGTTTTATCCTGCTCCTGGCTTTCTTCGCCGCCGCCTGCCGCGGCGAAAAGGACCCCGTCGTCGCGCGCGTGGGCAAGCTCAAGATCACCCAGAGCGAGTTCCAGCGCAAGATCGGCGAGGTGTCCCAGGGCTACCAGGACTACGTTTTGTCGCCGAGCGGCCGGCGACAATTCCTGGACGTCCTGATCCGCGAGAAGCTCGTGCTCGCCGCCGCCCAGCAGTCGGACGTGCCGCGCTCGGCGGAGTTCCGCGCCCAGCTCGAGAAGCTGCGTAAAGAGGAGGAGGAGCGCGTCCGCGAGGGCGGCGACTACCTCCTGACCTCGATGTGGATCGAGGACCTGCGCAAGCGCGGCGAGCTGAAGGTGGACGAGAGCGACGTCCGCGACTACCTGATCAAGCATCCCGTCGAGGTGGACATGCGCCACGTCCTGCTCGGCACGCCCGAGGCCGCCGCCGCCGTGGCCAAGCGCCTGCGCGGGGGGGCCAACTTCGTGAAGGTCGCCAAGGAGGAGTCGCTCGACGCCGCGACCGCCTCGGACGGCGGCAAGCTCCCGACCTCGCTGTACGGCGAGGTGATCCCCGAGCTCGAGGAGGTCGTCTTCCGCATGCGCGTCGGCGAGATCGGCGGCCCGCTGAAGAGCAAGTTCGGCTACCACGTCATGCGCAAGGACGGCGAGAAGAAGGTCTCCCTCGAGGAAGGCCGCGCCCGCGTGGCGCGCCTGCTCGAGAAGCAGAAGCTCGACGCGCACCTGCAGGCGATCCAGACGAAATTCCCGGTGGAGGTCGTTGATGAACAGTTCAGGTAGGACTTTCCTGTCTTTCGCCTTGCTGCTGAGCGCCTTCGTCCCGTCGGCCGGCGCCAAGCTCCTCGAAGACACCGTCGCGGTCGTCAACGGCAAGCCGATCCTCCTCTCCGAGTTCCAGAAGGAAGCCGCCACCGCCCAGGAATTCTGGACCAAGACCAACCCCGCCGCGATGGCCGACCCGGCCAACCTGCGCAAGCTCAAGGAGAGCACGCTCGAGCAGCTCATCGACCGCGAGCTCCTGATCCAGGAAGGCGCGCGTCTTAAGATCAAGGTCCGCGAGCGCGAGATCGACAACGCCGTCGACGAGATCAAGGCGCGCTTCAAGAAGGACGAGCGCGGCAACAACCTCTCCGAGGCCGAAGCCGAGGCCGCGTTCCAGGAGCAGCTCAAGGGCGAGGGCCTCGACTGGGGCAAGTTCCGCGAGCGCCTGTCCCACCAGATCCTGGCGCGCAAGACGATCGACGAGGCCGTGAAGGCCCGGATGGTCCCGCCCACCGAGGAGGAGACCAAGGCCTACTTCGCCAAGATCCTGACCTACCTCGACAGCAAGAGCACCGGCGCGCCCGCGGGCATGGGCGAGGAAGAGGGCATGGCCCTGCGCGAGGTCGCCGGCCAGGTCAAGGCCCTCAGCTCCGAGCGCGTGCGCGTGCAGCGCGTCCTCATCCGCCTGTCGCCGGGCGCCTCGGACAACGAGAAGAAGAGGGCGCAGAAGACCGCGGAGGCGGTGAAGAAGCGGCTCGACGCCGGCGAGGACTTCGCCACGGTGGCCAAGGAGGATTCCGAGGACCCCGAGAGCGCGGCGCGCGGCGGAGACCTCGGCTACGTCCTGCGCGGCGTGGCCCCGCCCGAGCTCGAGAAGGCGGCCTTCGTCCTCGGCGTGGGAGACACGAGCGGCCCGATCTACACCGAGTCGGGCTACAACGTCATCCGCGTCACCGAGAAGCGCGCGGCGGAGAAGCCCGAGTACGAGAAGTTCAAGGACGAGCTCGCGAACTTCCTCGGCGGCGCTTCCTTCCAGAAGAAGGTCGAGGACTTCGTGAAGGGCCTGCGCGACAAGGCCACGATTGAGCGCAATCTTCCCGCGACCCTCTAAGACCATCGCCTTCACCTGCGGCGATCCCGCGGGCGTCGGTCCCCGGGGCGCCTTGGCCTCTCTGCGCGCCGGGGCCCTCCCGGCCGGGGTGACGCCGGTCCTCGTCGGCGAGGCCTCCGTCTGGCGCCGGGCCGGCTGGCGCCCGTCCGACGGCCCCATCCGCGACACCTCCCTCGGCCTGCCCGCCCCTCGCGCGGGCCGTCCGACCCCGGCCGGCGGCAGGATCTCGGCCGCGTCCTTCGAGGAGGCGCTCCGGCTCGTCGCCCGGGGGCTCGCGGGAGGCGTCGTCACCGCCCCGATCTCGAAGACCTCCTGGTCCCAGGCCGGCTACCCGTGGCGGGACCACACCGAGCGCCTCGCCGACTTCGCGGGCAAGCCCGACGCGCAGATGGTCCTCGGCGTGCCCTCGCGCGGGCTATGGTGCGCGATCGCTACCCGTCATATCGCCCTGAAGGGAGTGCCGCGGGCGCTGAACGCGCGCGCGATCGCCGCGTGCGCCGAGACCCTCGGGGAGGCCCTGCGTCAGCTCGGGAAAAGGAAGCCCCGCATCGCCCTCTGCGCCCTCAATCCTCACGCGGGGGAGCACGGCCTGATCGGGACCGAGGAGCAGGAGCTGCTCGCCCCGCTCGCCGCTCGCCTCGATATCGACGGTCCGCTGCCCGCCGACTCGGCGTGGCGCCTGCACGTCGAAGGGGCCTACGACGGGCTCGTCTGCCTGTACCACGATCAGGCGCTGATCCCGCTCAAGGCGCTGGGGGGGCTGGCGGGCGTCAACTGGACCGTCGGGATCCCGTTCGTGCGGACCTCTCCCGCCCACGGCACCGCCTACGAGGCGGCGGCCGCGGGTCGCACGGACCCCGCGGCCGCCATCGAGTCGGCCCGGCTCGCGGCGCGGCTGCTGTCCTAGCCTTTCTTCGCCGTCATGCCTGAAACGAACTTGCGGCCGGCCAGTTGCCTCTCTTCGCTGCTGAGGTAGAGCGCGTCGTAGTTCGTCTTGGGGATGCTGACGCTGTTGAAGTCCGCCTTGAGCTTGCGGATGAAGGTGCGCGTCGCGATGAACGCGGCGATGCCGTTCTTCTTCTTTTGAGAAGCCAGGATATCGAGGCTGAACTCCTCGAGGTCCCCCGTGTAGCTGGTCGTGATGGGACCTTCCGCGTCGAGGGCGACGATGTCGGCCGACTCCGGGTTGACGCCGATCGAGCGCAGGAATTGTGCGGTCTCCGGGGTCATGGCGGACGCGCCGACGGCGAAGAATATGACGGCGAAGGCGGCAAGGGCGAGGGGCTTCATGTTCGATACCTCCAACACGCTCGCAGTATACCCCCGCCACCTTGACAAATCAAGGGGGGGCGATTACACTGGCGACATGAGTGCCCGGGCCTCCGTCCTCGCCGCCGCACTGCTGGCGATGCACTGCTTCGTGTCGACCGGCGTCAACGCGGAGGACCCCGACAAGCCCGAGCTGACCGTGGAAGAGCAGGATGCGATCGGCATGGTCGGCCCTAACATCCCCGGCTATCCCGACATCCTGTCCGATCCCGTCAGGCTCGCCGCGGCCCTCGAGGCGCAAAAGGGTCAGCAGCCGCGTATCCCGCCGGCGACCTTCGACCTCGCCAGCACCGCTTTGCTTCGCCTCGCGGAAAAGAACGGCATGGTGAAGCCGGATCCGAAAGTCACCCCAGCGCCGGTCAACGGCGACGTCCCGGCGAGGGCGGTCCCGACCGCGCCGGAACGCTATTATCGCGCCGTGGCGGCACATTCGCCCAACCGGCCGGAAGTTCACGTGGAACTGGGACAGTACTCCTATCAGCGGAAGGATTACGGCACCGCTCTCGGCGACTACGAAAATGCGATCAAGCTCGATCCGGCGAACGAGAAGGCCTGGCTCGGCTACGGCCACTCGGCCAACGAGCTCGGCGACTACCGACTCGCTTCGATGGCCGCCAAGCAGCTTTTGGCGCGGGATCCAGGCAACAAGGAAGCCCTGGGGCTGTATGCCTTTGCGACCGGCCGGGCTCCGACGGTGAACCTTCCTTCATCCATTTTTCAGGGTGGCGCGGGGGCCGCGGGCCTTCCGGATGCCGCCGCTGGCCTGCCTCCGCCCGCATCCGGCGGGGTCGCCGCCGGCGGCTACAACGCCCCGTCCCGGACGCCCGAGCAGGTCGCCGCGGCGGCGCGCGCGCAGGCGGCGGCGGCCGGCCCCGGCGCGGCGCAGCGCTCCGTCGCGATCACGAAGGACGCGGAGGCCGCGCTGCGCGTGAAGGACTACCCCACCGCCCATCAGCTCGCCAGCCAGGCGATCGGGATCTACGCGGACAACGTCAAGGCCCTCAACTTCCGCGCGATCGCCTCGAACCGGCTGCACCGCTACAACGACGCCGTGACCGACGCGAGCGCGGCGCTGGCCTTGGCCCCGGGCAACGCGGCCGTGCTCCAGACCCGCTCGTGGGCGTTCGCCAAGCAGGGGCTCTTCCAGGAGGCGCTCAAGGACGCCGAGGACACCTTGGCGCGCGATCCGTCGAACCCCTACGCCTACCAGAACAAGGCCATGGCGCTCGCGGGGATGAAGGACCGCGCCGGCGCCCTGGACGCGCTGCGCCGCTCGGCCGCGCTCGACCCGCGCTTTCAGAATCTGCTCGAGCGCGCCCTGCAGCTGCCCGAGGACCAGGACATGAGCCTGCTGTTCGACGACCAGTACACGGCCGCGGCGGCCGCCGCGCCCCCGCCTCCGCCCCGGACCGGCAAGCGCTTCGCGCGCCTGGCCATGCTCTCCGGCATGGGCGGCATCCTCATCGCCCTCGGGATCCTCCACGTCGTGTCGGCGAGCTGGCGCGAGAAGGTCCACATGACGATCCGCCGGGTGCTCGCGCCCTCGGAGGCGGTGGGCAGCGAGGAGGCGGCCGAGGCCGCTCCCGCCGGGGTCAACCCGGGCGCGGCCTTCTGGCTCCAGTACGAGCTCGTAAAGGAGATCGGCCTCGGCGGCATGGGGGTCGTCTACGAGGCGCTGGACCGCTCCCTCGAGCGGCGCGTCGCGGTCAAGAAGATGCGCGACGAGATCCGCATCGACCCGCACGAGCGCCGCCGCTTCGTCAACGAGGCCAAGCTCGTCGCCCAGCTGCGCCATCCGAACATCGTGGACATCTACGCGATCGTCGAGGAGGGGGCCGAGGTCTACCTCGTGTTCGAGTTCGTCTCGGGACGCACGCTCGGCGACCAGCTCAAGAGCGAGGGCCCGATGAGCCTCGAGGCGGCCCGCGGCGTACTGCACCACGTGGCCGAGGCCGTCGAGCACGCGCACGCCGCCCAAATCGTGCACCGCGACCTCAAGCCGTCGAATATCATGATCACCGACGACGGGCGCGTCAAGGTCATGGACTTCGGCGTCGCGCGCCAGGCCAAGGACGCGATCACGAAGATGTCGATGACCAACACCGTCGTCGGCACCCCGCCCTACATGGCGCCCGAGCAGCAGCAGGGCACCGTGCGCCGGGAGTCGGACGTGTACGCCCTCGGGGTCTGCCTGTACGAGATGCTGACCGGCCACCTGCCCTTCACGGGCGGGGGGGCGGCCATGCTGCTCAACAAGCTCAACGGCAAGCACATCCCGCCGAGCCAGCGCAATCCGGCCCTCCCGGAAGGGATGGACGCGGTCCTCGCCAAGGCGCTGACCCCCGATCCGGACAAGCGCTACCATACGCCGACGGAGCTCGTCGCCGCCCTGGACGCGGTCATCGCCTCACGCGTGTGATTTAACGCGTTTTACGAGGTAATCTCGACCCGTTTAAAGCTCGGTAAAACCGGGCGCTTCGCCTTGACAGGATTCGGAGGCCCCCTTACACTGACGGTATGCGAATCCCTCCGCTTTCTCTATTGGCTGCCCTTTTCTGGGTGGCGTCACTTTGCCCCGGCGCGCGTGCCGAATGCGGCGTTTGCGAGCAGCCGTACCACGATCACGCCAACAACAAAGTCCAGTGCGTGCCGATCCCGAACTGCAAGCCGACTGGCGTCGATGCCACCGGTACCGGCACGGGCACCGCTTCGGAGACGCCCGTGCAGGCGGCGATAGGCACCGGGAAGAAAGTGGTTGCCGGCTTCGGCGGCTCCGTCCAGACCCAGGCTGTTCAGGGCGCACAGGGCGGGACGGCCGCGACGGGGTTCGCGCAAGGCCTTACCGCGGGCGGCGGCGATGCGCTCGTGGGCGGCGACGGCGGCGACTTCAACGCCGCCGTGATGCTCACGCCCGAGGATGCGCTGAACCGGCTTCATGCGCGCCAGCAGATGTGGCAGAGCCAGTACGGGACCACGATGAACGGCAAGTACGAGGTCCTCATCCGGAGCGCGGCGCGCGATCTCGAGACGTGGACCCAGAAGCAGGGAGAGAACGGGATCGATCAGGGCACGTACATGCGGGCGATGGGCTTGCTGAACAGCCAGATCGGCCTGGCGTATTGGGCGGAGGTGCCCGGCATCGAGCCCGCGCAGCGCCAGGCCGAGATCGACCGGATCAGCGCGCGCGTCGGCCGTTTCCATGACGAGCTGCCGGCCGACGTGATGGAGGTCGTGCACAAGGCTTACGACGAGGGCGTCAAGGCGGCTTCGAACGTCCCGACGACGAAGCCCGGCCAGCCGAACACGCCGGGCACGAACCCGAACGCGGGCGGCGGCTTCCCCGGAGGCGGGCTGCCGACGCGCCCGATGATCGATCAGATGCTGCGGACCGACCCCAAGAGCCCCTCGAACTGGGTCTGGAGCGCGCGCGAATCGCTGTCGAAGGGAGACAAGGCCGCCGGCCTGAGCGCCCTGGACAACGCGATCAAGGCGGGCGGCAACGCGGAGTCGTTCGCCCTGCGCGGCGGCCTGCGCCTCGACGACAAGGACTTCAACGGCGCCTACCAGGACGCGAAGAAGGCGCTCGAGCTGAATCCGGGCGACAAGAACGCGCTGGGGATCTTGAAGTCCGCCGAGGGCCGCACCTCTCCCGGCGTGGCCTCGGGCCCCGGCGGCTCGGGCGCGGCCGGCGGCGCGTACGCGAACCGGGCCCCCGCGGGCTTCGCGGCGGGCGGCTTCGACACGGGGCGGCCGCGCGAGATCGCGGGCATGACCAGCCCCGCGGTCCTGTCCTCGAACCAGAAGCTCGACGAGGCGCGCCGCGCCTTGAACATGGGCGACCTGCAGGCGGCGCTCGCTTTGGCCCAGCGCGCGCTCGAGTTGAACCCGGCCAACTCCGCGGCCCACAACCTCATGTCCTACGTCTACTCGCGCCTGCGCGATTATCCCCGCGCGATCGCCTCGGCGAGCGCGGGCCTCGCGCTGGAGCCGCGCAACGCCGTCTTGCTCAACAACAAGGCCTACGCGCAGAACCACGCGAAGCGCTACCGCGACGGCCTCGAGACCTCGACCCACGCCATCGAGGCCGACTCGCGCAACGCGTACTCCTACGCCAACCGCGCCTACTCCTACGGCGGCCTCGGCGACAAGCAGGCGATGCTCGCCGACATCGACCAGGCCGCCGCCCTCGACCCCGCCTTCAAGGGGGCCGCGGCGCAGGCGTCCGAGCTCCAGCTCCCCTCGAACGCCGACATCCTGTTCATGTTTCCGGGGGAGGACCCGGCCGCGGCCGTCCCCGCGGGGCCCGCGCGGGGCAAGAGCTTCGGCGTCGTGGTCGGCGCGGGGATCCTCGGCGGCCTGCTGCTGGCGCTGGGGCTGCTGTCGACCGTGCTGGCCCCGCTCAAGGACTCGGTCGTGTCGGCGTTCACGAAGGCCACCCGCCGCGGGCCGTCCGTCCACGCGCTCGAGGAGGACTCGACTCCCGCCTCGGCGTCCCCGGCGGAGGCGTCGGGCGTGATCCGCGGCCAGTACGAGATCGTCCGCCAGATCGGCGCGGGCGGCATGGGCATGGTCTACGAAGGGACCGACCGTTCGCTCGGCCGGCGCGTGGCGATCAAGAAGATGCGCGACGAGCTGCGCGTCAACCCGCGCGAGCGCGAGCGGTTCGTCATCGAGGCGAAGACCGTGGCCTCCCTGCGCCACCCGAACATCGTGGACATATACGCGATCGCCGAGGAGGGCGACGACGTCTACCTCGTGTTCGAGTACGTCGACGGCAAGACCATCCACGACCTCGTGCAGTCGCAGGGCCGGCTCAACCGCGCGGACGCGGTGCGGGCGACCTCCGCGATGGGCGAGGCGCTGACCTACGCGCACGCGCACGGCGTGATCCACCGCGACATGAAGCCCTCGAACAAGGTGATGGACTTCGGCATCGCGCGCATGGCCAAGGACGCGCTGACGCGCTACTCGATGACGAACACCGTCGTCGGCACGCCGCCGTACATGGCGCCGGAGCAGGAGCAGGGCGTGGTGCGCAAGGAGTCCGACGTGTACGCGCTGGCGATCTGCTCCTACGAGATGCTGACCGGCAAGCTGCCCTTCATCGGCGTCGCCGCGGGCATGCTGATGAACAAGATCAACATGAGCTACATCCTGCCCTCGCGCGCCATCGCCGGCCTGCCCGCGTCGATCGACGAGGTCTTCCTGAAGGCCTTCCAGGCCGATCCCGACCAGCGCTACCGCACCCCGAAGGAGTTCGCCGACGCCCTCGAGGCTGCCTTCGGCGGAGCCCGCTCATCGCGTCCCGTATGAGGAACCCCATGAACATCACTATCCGATCAGCCGTCCTGCTGCTCCTCGCCGTCGGGGCCGGAGCTTCGCCGCGGCGAAGCAAGCCGCTCACCAAGGAACAGGTCGTGACCGAGGCGCTCCGGCGGTATCAGCAAGTGCACGATGATTTCGCCAAAAGATATCCGAAAAACCCCGAGTGGCTCGTGCAGCTCGACACGGCCCGCGACTATTTCAAGGAGCAGTCTGACGGGTACTTGAAGCAGAGCCTCCCCTACCGTCAGGAGGAGCTGCGGCGTTTGCAGAGGGTCATCGAAGTGCAGATCCGCGGCGAGCAGGCGACGATCGCGGCGTATCGCGACGCCGCGAGGAGAGGCTTGAGCCGGGAGCAGACGACGCAGGCGGTCATGGCAGTGCAGCAGGACACCAAGGAGAAGATCCAGATCGCCGCGATGCCGGAGATGCCCCAGGGTCAGATTCCCCAGGCTCCGATCCCCCAGGGTCAGATCCCCCAGGCTCAGACCCCCCAGGGTCAGGGCCTCGGTCAGTCCTTGCAAGCCGGCGTGCAGGCGCACGCCGAGGGCAGCGTGAACGGGGCCGCGGCGCTGGTGAACCCGGGCCTTGGCGGGGGTTCCGGCAATTGGTGGTCCACCCGAGTCGAGTGGGCCAACCGAGTCGAGGCCTCGAGCCTGGTCGTGAACCTCGGAGTGGCCTCCATCGAGTGCGCGCAGCACTCCGAGAAGTGCGCCCCGCCGAAGCCGCTGCCGCCTATTCCGGCGGAGCCGGTCATGCCTCTCCCCGGCCCCTCTCCCGTCACGCCGGCGCAGCCTTTGCCGAACGACCCGGACCAGGGCGAAGAGGAGCCTCCTGTTCCGATCGTCCTGCCGCCGAACTGGCACGAGGACGCGGCGGCGACGGCGAGCGGGCCCGGCGCCACCACCGGAATGATCACGGGAGGAGTGTTGGCCGAGCGGCGCGGCGACTATTCGCTGGCCCTGTCGTTGGCGAAGACGGCTCTGAGCAGCGATCCTGCCAATAAGGACGCGCTCGCCCTGCTCCATTCCGTGAAAGGCCGCGGCGCGGCGGCCGACTCCAGCGAGGCCGGCATGAAGACCGCCTCCGCGGGAGCGGCGGCGCTCGCGCCGTCCGGCTTCGAGGCGGGCGGCGTCGGCGGGGGAGGTCCGCCGTCCGGCTTGTTCGGCGCGGCGATCTCGCCCGGCGCCTCGCGACTCGCCACCGAGCACGCCAAGAGCGGGGTGGAGAACGCGCTGAAGCTCCGCGATCCGCAGAGCGCGCTCGACATCGTGAACAAGGCCCTGAGCCAGGATCCCGAGAATCCCACCTTGCTCAATATCCGGTCGCATGTCCATGGACATCTCGGGCGCTGGGAGGACGCGCTCAAGGACGCCTCCGCGGGCCTGACGAGCGCGGCCCGCATGGGGGCGGCGAACAACCCCGCTTTGCTCAGCTCCTTGGCCCGAGCCCAGAACCGGACCCATCGCTACAAGGAGGCGCTCGCGACGTCGGAGCGGCTGATCGCGGACGACCCGCGCAGCGCGTGGGGGTACGCCAACCGGGCGCACGCGCGCGGCGGCCTGGGCGACAAGGCGGCCATGATGGCGGACGTCGAGATGGCCGCGAGGCTCGATCCCCGCTTCCAGCAGGCCGCGGCCGAGGCCGCCGCGCTCACGCTCCCGTCGGCCTCCGACGTGCTGTTCCTGTTCCCGGGCGAGAGCGGCAAACGCCCCGCCCCGGCGCCCGCTCCGGCGGGGCGCGGCAAGAGCTTCGGCGTCGTGGTCGGCGCCGGGATCGTCGGCGGCCTGCTCCTCGCGCTGGGCCTGCTGTCGACCGTGCTGGCGCCCCTGAAGAACACCGTCGTCTCCGTCTTCACCAGGGCGAAGCGGACCGGGCCGGCGGCGACGCCGGCCGTCGCGACGGCGCAGCCCGCCTCCGCCGCCGGGAACGTAGGGTTGATCCGCGGCCAGTACGAGATCTCGCGGCAGATCGGCCAAGGCGGCATGGGCACGGTCTACGAGGGGACCGACCGCTCGCTCGGGCGGCGCGTGGCGATCAAGAAGATGCGCGACGAGCTGCGCGTCAACGCGCGCGAGCGCGACCGCTTCATCATCGAGGCGAAGACCGTGGCCTCGCTGCACCATCCGAACATCGTCGACATCTACGCGATCGCCGAGGAAGGGGAGGACGTGTATCTCGTGTTCGAGTACGTCGACGGCAAGACCGTGCACGACCTGGTGCAGGTCAAGGGCCGCCTCGACGCGGCCGAGGCGGTGCGCGCGACCCGGGCGATGGGCGAGGCGCTGACCTAAAGGTGATGGACTTCGGCATCGCGCGCATGGCCAAGGACGCGCTGACGCGCTACTCGATGACGAACACCGTCGTCGGCACGCCGCCGTACATGGCGCCGGAGCAGGAGCAGGGCGTGGTGCGCAAGGAGTCCGACGTGTACTCGCTCGCGGTGTGCGCCTACGAGATGCTGACGGGGAAGATGCCGTTCATCGGCATCGGCGCGGGCATGCTGATGAACAAGATCAACATGAGCTACATCCCGCCCTCGCGCGCCATCGCGGGGCTGCCGGAGGCGCTCGACGACGTCTTCCTCAAGGCCTTCCAGGCCGACCCGGACCGGCGCTACCGCACCCCGCTCGAGTTCGCGACGGCGCTCTCGGACGCGGCGGGCGCGGGCTCCAGAACGGCCTAGGTCCATCGGTCCGCCCTCGGGTGGGCCCTATGACCTTGCTCGGGCCTCGCGAAGGGGGTATCCTCCGCTCAATGGCCCGATTCCTCTCCGCCATCCTCCCGGCCGCGGCGCTCCTGCTCTGCGTCCGGCCGGCGCGGGCTCTCGGCGGCCCGCATGAGGACGTCAGGCGCCTCCTTCAGGAGAACGCTCGCGCCTTCGGGCTCGAATCCGGCGCGGCCGCGCCCGACATGATCCATGTCTCGACGCCGACCCCGGAAGGGCTGCTGCGGGACGACGAGCAGGTCAATTTCGATTACGCCGACATGGTCGACCGGATGGAGAAGATGAGCCGGACGGTGATCGGCCGCGGGAAGAAGAAGAGGCGCGTCGACACGGGGGTCACCCCGGCCGACCGCGTCGACCGCGGAGAGATCAAGTACATCGTCCTGCACGCCTCGGGCGGGGCCACCGGCAAGCCCGGCGCCTGCGAGGGCACCGTCTCCTGGCTGCTCAGCCAGAAGACGGCCGCGCACTTCATGGTCTGCCGCGACGGCCGCGTGATCCGCATGGTCAAGATCGAGAACATCGCCAACCACGTGAAGAACTCCGCCATCGACGCCGCGTCGGTCGGCATCGAGACGGAGTCCGGGCAGCCCGGCGCGAACCCCTTCATCGCCGCGGACTGGGAGCCGCAGTCGTACTGGCGCATGTACGCGTCCATGGCCTGGCTGATCCGGGCGATCGCCAAGGAGACCGGCTTGCCGCGCGACCGCGCGCACGTCCTCACGCACGCGGAGGCCGACCTGGGCCTGCCCCGCGCGCACCAGGACCCCGGCCCGTACTTCGAGGGCGCGGCCTACCCCGTGTTCGACGCGCGTTTCCCGGGCCAAGCCGTGACGCCCCGGGAGTTCCTGATGCGCCTCGTCGCCGACGACCTCCCGCCGCAGATCTGGATGGTGGCCGCGGCGGGCGCGGGCGATCAAGTCGAGGTCAAGGACACGAACTCGCTGGGCCTCGCGCACATCCGCGTCTGGAAGCTCGACGCCGCGGGCAAGCCCGGGACCTTGGTCCAGGAGTGGTCGGCCCCGGTGACCGGGATGCCGCCCGTCTCGCTCAAGGTCGCCGTGCCGGCGGCGCCGGGCGCCTACCGCGTCGTCGCGCGCGACCTCGTCGGCAACACGAGCGCCGGCCTGGTCAAGGTGCCCGAGACCGGCCCCGGCGACGCTCCGGTCGCGGGCACGGTCATGTTCAGCTCTCTCGACGCGCCCCTGGCCTCGGCCGAATAGTCCCCCGGTCTTGCCTAAGTCCCCTTCCCCTGTTATACTAGCTTGTCGGGGGTGATCTAGCTTCGACAAATGTCGTTGAGCCGTCGGTCGCAGGCAGGGGTTGGTCAGGGCCCCTTAAAAACCGGACCAAACAACAACTGCCAACACTCAGTTGGCCTGGGCCACTGCCTAAACCGCAGTGAGCACACGCCGGTCCACGACGCCTGCTGGTGGGTCGCCGGTGTAATGAGCAGGATGCGGTCCTTCCCTGTTATTCCGTGGGCGGGGGGCCTAAGACCGAACGGGGTTAGCCCAGGGAGCACGCGTCCATCGGTTTTCCTTGGGCGAAATTGAGGATGGGCTAAGCCTGTAGTGACCTCGGTCGGCGCCGTTTGGACGCGGGTGCAAATCCCGCCACCTCCACCATTTTCATGGGCGACTCGCGTTCCAGAGCCGTGACGTTGATGGGGTCGTACGGGCTCTTCGCGGGGCTGACCTTGCTCGTCGTCGCCCGCCCCGAGCTCGGCCCTTCGGCCGTTCCGGCCTTCGGGCTTTGTTTGCTCTGGTCCGATCTGCGCCAGGACGGCGAGTCCCCGGTCGTCCTCACCTTCCTCGCCACCCTCGTCGCCGCCGTGCTGATGGTCCGCTCGGCCGAGCAGCGGCCGCTGATCGCGGCGGGCCTCGGCGGCCTGTGGCTGCTGGCCGGGGCGCAGGCCGCTCACCGGGGCCGGCAGTTCTCCGACGAGCGCGGGATCCTGCTCGAGCAGATGGGGCTGCAGGACCAGATCCGCGACGACGAACGCGACCTGAAGTACTACCGCTCCTACGAGGAGACGGTCGGCGTGGACACGCGCCTGCGCCGCGACCTGTCCGACGCGGCGAAGAGCCTGTCGGGCACCCTCGACGGGCGCGAGGTGCAGACGCGCCTGATCACCATCCTGTCCGACCGCTTCCCGGCCGCGCGCGTCTCGGTCGTCGGCGGCGCCGGCGAAGACCCGCCCCTGCTCGCCGCGCAGCGCCGCCGGGGGCCCGTCCTGATCAAGGACGCCAAGCAGGAGGCGCAGGTCGTCCCCGGCGCGCGCTTCGTCTCCGGCATCGCGATCCCGCTCAAGGTCATGCGTCAGGCCGCCGGCTTCGTCAAGCTCGAGAGCGACGCGGCGGGGGCCTTCGGCCCCGACGAGGTCCGCACCGCCGACCTGTTCGCGACGATGGCCTCCCTCTCGCTCGAGAACATCCGGCTCTACGAGAGCGTGCACCGGCAGGCGACGCACGACGCGCTGACCCAGCTGCACAGCCACCGCGCCTTCCAGCAGCGGCTCCAGGAGGAGGTCCTGCGCTCGGGCCGCTCCCAGACGCCTCTGTCCCTGATCATGCTCGACGTGGATCATTTCAAGCGCTACAACGACACGTTCGGCCATCAGGCGGGCGACCAGCTGCTGCGCACCTTGTCCGCGATCCTCTCGTCGTTCGCGAGGCCCGTGGACTTCGCCGCGCGCTACGGCGGCGAGGAGTTCGCCCTGATCCTTCCCAATTACGTGCGCTCGGAGGCCGTCTCGGTCGCCGAGCGCATCCGCCAGCGCGTCGCCGAGGAGCCCTTCGTCTTCAACGGCGCGCCGACGCGCGCCACGATGAGCCTCGGGGTGGCGGCCTTCCCGACCGACGCGACCACGGCTTCTCAGATCGTCCGCGTGGCCGACGAGCGCCTGTACAAGGCCAAGCACGGCGGGCGCAACCAGGTGGTCGGATGAGGCCGGACTGGGCGGCCGCCGCCGTCGCCGTGCTGCCCCCGCTCGCGCTGTGGGCGGCCTACCCCCGGCGTCCCGCCGCGGCCGCTTTCCTGTTCGCCGTGTCCCTCGCGGCCGGAGCCGCTCTGCTCGCGTCGGCCCTCGAGGGCGCGCGCGCCGGCGCCGCGCTGACCGCGGCGTGGGCGATCGCCGGCACGGCGTTCGCGTGGCAGCTCGCCCGGCGGCGCGAGGCCGAACGGAACTCCCTCGCCGAGCGCCTGGCGGGCGTCCGCGCCCAGCGCGCGCGCATGGCCGAGGAGCTCCGCGGCCTCAAGGCCCGCGGGCTCGACGCCGAGCTCGCGCACCGGGAGGCGTCGGCCCTGTACGGCATGGTCAAGAGCCTGTCCGAGGCGATGTCGTGGGAGGAGGCGCGGCCCCGCGTGGAAGGCGCGCTCGAGCAGTACTTCGGCCCGCGCGTCGAGTACGCGCTGTACGTCGCGGGCCTGCGCGGCGAGGGCGAGATCCGGCCCCTGGCCGTGCGCGGCCTGCGCGCCTCGCCCGGCGCCGCCTGGGCGACCCTCGAGCGCCTGCTGCAGGAGCAGGGCGCGGCCGCGGCCTCGCCGCGCGCCTTCGAGAAGCCCGAGCGCGCCGTCGGAGTGCCGATCCGAGAGGGAAACGAGATATTGGGCTACTTGTACGCGCGCGTCCCGGAAGGATCGTCCTCCGAGGCGTGGCTGGCGAAGACGCAGTCCTTCGTCTCCGAGCTCGGCGTGGCCTTCAGGCGCGTCAAGCTGTTCCAGGAGGTCGAGCGCCTCTCCGAGATCGACGGCCTCACCGGCGTGCGGCGCCGGGGCGCCTTCGACAAGAAGATCTCCGAGGAGCTCGTCCGGGCCAAGACCTTCAAGACCACCTTCGGACTGATGCTCCTCGACATCGACCATTTCAAGAGCTTGAACGACCGCTACGGCCATCCCTTCGGCGACCAGGTCTTGAAGCGTCTCGGGGCGGTCCTCAACTCGCTCGTCTACGACACCGACTTCGTGGCGCGCTACGGCGGCGAGGAGTTTGCTATCGTCCTGCCCCGGGCCGAGCCGGCCGGCGCCCTGCGCAAGGCCGAGGCGATCCGGGCGGCGATCGAGGCCGAGCTGTTCTCGGTCGGCTTCGAGGAGCTGAGGGTGACGATCTCGATCGGGGTGTCACACTTCCCGCGCGACGCGTCGACGCCCGAGGAGTTGATCGCCAGGGCCGACTCGGCTTTGTACTCGGCCAAGGCGAACGGACGCAACAGGGTCGTCGACAGCGACGCCCTGCGCCGCACGAACTAAGGAGCTTTCATGGACCCGATCCCCGAGAATCCCGGCGCGCCCCTCGAGCCGCACCAGCTCAGCCCGCGCCGGGTCAAGCGCCGCCTGATCGCCGCGCTGATCGTCCTGCACGCCGCCTCGCTGTTGGCGGCGGTCGTCCTCGTCGTGCGCGCCCGCAGCGACGCGCCGAAGGCCCGCGACGGCGGCGCGAAGAGCCTGCTGAACCTGAAGCCGAAGGACACCGTCGGCTGGGTCTCGATCCGCGGGCCGATCATGGCCTCGGAGTCGGGCAAGCCCTGGGAGCGCGGCGCCGAGCAGTGGGCGCGCCGCATCGAGCAGCTCGCCGAGACGAAGGGCGTGAAGGCCATCGTCCTCGACATCAACTCTCCCGGCGGCAGCGTCGGCGCCGTGCAGGAGATCTACATGCGCATACTCCGCGTGAAGAAGGAGAAGAAGATCCCCTTCGTGGCGCTGTTCGGCGACGTCTCCGCCTCCGGCGGCTACTACCTCGGCGCGGCCTGCGACAAGATCGTCGCGCATCCCGGGACGCTCACGGGCTCGATCGGCGTGATCTTCTCCGTCTCGAACCTGGAGGGGCTGTTCCAGAAGGTCGGCTACAAGCAGGACCCGATCAAGTCCGGCAAGCACAAGGACATCGGCTCGCCCGCGCGCCCGATGACTCCGGAAGAGCGGCAGATCCTCCAGTCCCTCATCGACGACGCCTACGGGCAGTTCGTGCAGGCCGTCGCCGACGGGCGCAAGATGACGGTCGAGCAGGTCAAGCCGCTCGCCGACGGGCGCATCTACTCCGGCAACCAGGCCAAGGAGCTCGGCCTCGTCGACGTGCTCGGCGACTCCCTCGACGCGACCAAGCTCGCGGCCGAGCTCGGCGGCATCAAGGACGAGAAGCCGAAGGTGCGCCGCGACACGGAGAAGCTCAACGACATCTTCGAGCTGCTCGAGACGCGCGCGCGCCTGACCTTCGGGCTCGGCGCCGCGGGCGTGACGGTCGACGCGGGCCGCGCGATCCCTCGCGGCCTGCTCTACGCCTGGTCCGGGGGCTGGTAGGATGGACGCCGTCGAGCTCGTCTACGACTATTTCGAGGACCGGGCGCACGCCTCGGCCCTGATCCGCCAGCGGCGCCCCGCGGCGCTGGGCCTGCTCGCCCTCCTGCTCGGCGCGGCCAGCCTGTACGTCGCGCACGCGCTCGCCGGCCGCACGAGCTTCCCGTTCGGCTGGCCCGGCCTCGCGCTGGCGCTGCTGTGGCATTCGGTCATGACCTTCACGGCGACCGCGCTGCTGCATCTCATCCTCGAGCTCGGCGGAGCGCACGGCGACGCCCGCGCCCTGTTCGTCCACCTCGGCCTGTCCGAGCTCGCGTGGCTGACGGCGGTGCCGCTCGTGCTCGTCTGCCAGTCGGCGTTCTCGAACCCCGCCTGGAGCCTGCGCCTCGTCTTCTTCTTCGTCGGGCTGTGGTCCCTGTCCTACAAGGCGCGGGGCATCCGCGACGAGTACGGCATCAGCGGCGGACGGGCGTGGCTGACCTTGGGCCTGCCCTACCTCGCGTGCGTGCTCGTCGTCCTCCTGATGGCCTTCCTCGCGACGCTCGGCTGGGTGCTCGCCGCGCTGCGCTCCTGGGGCTGATGAAGGAGCCCATTCCCGACGTCTGGGAAGGCCTGCCCGTCGTCGGCGCCGCGGCGATGCGCGAGCTCGACCTCGCCGCGACGCAGAAGCACGGCCTCAAGGCCCTCGACCTGATGGAGAACGCCGGCAGGGCCGTCGCCGCCGAGTGCGCGGCCTTCCTCGCCGAGAAGGGCCTGTCGGTCGAGCAGGCGAAGATCGTCGTCTGCTGCGGCCGCGGCGCCAACGGCGGGGACGGCCTCGTCGCGGCGCGCTATCTGGCCGAGGGGGGAGCCACGGTGGCGGCGTTCCTCTGCCCTCCCAAGAACGACGGCGCGGGGAAATACCCGGAGCTCGTCAGCGTCAACCTCGCGCGCGCCCAGGCCGCCGGCGTCACTATCACCTCCGCCGGCCCCGGCTCGGGGCTCGACAAGGCGCTGGCTTGGTGCCATCTCGTGATCGACGCTTTGCTCGGGACCGGCGCCACCGGCAAGCCCGCCGGCGCCATCCATCACATGATCCGCGAGATGACGGCCGCCAAGAAGCCGGTCGTCGCCGTCGACATCCCCTCGGGCATCCACCCCGACACCGGCTATCACAGCGGCGTGTACGTCGTCGCGGACATGACCTTGACCTTGGGCCTGCCCAAGCGCGGCCTGCTCGCTCCGCACGCGAAGGCCTCGGTCGGCGTCCTCAAGGTCCTCGACATCGGCTACCCGGCGGCTCTGCTCAAGGGCCGCGCCGCCAAGTGACGCGGCTGGCGCTCGCGGCGCTGCTGCTCGCCGCCGGCTGCAAGCCGGCCGGGCCGTTCGCGGTCCTGGAGACCTCGAAGGGCCGCATGGTCGCGCGCCTGTACCCGGACCGCGCTCCGAAGACGATCGCGCATCTGCGCGCGCTGGCCGGGCGCCCTAAGCCTTTTTACAACGGCCTGATCTTCCACCGCGTGGCGCCGGGCTTCCTGATCCAGACCGGCGATCCGATCGGGACCGGGCAGGGCGACCCGAACCTCCCGGTTCCCGACGAGATCCGTCCCGGCGACCGCTTCGACAAGCCCGGCCTGCTCGGCATGGCGAGCTGGGGGCCGGGGACTTCCCAGACCCAGTTCTTCATCACGCTCGG
Source organism: Elusimicrobiota bacterium (assembly GCA_016182905.1). Lineage (NCBI taxonomy): Bacteria > Pseudomonadati > Elusimicrobiota > Elusimicrobiota bacterium. The sequence continues at coordinate 164,047 of JACPFR010000009.1, read as the reverse complement.
GCCCGCGCCCGACCTCGACGGCCTGCACACGATGTTCGGCGAGCTCGTCGAGGGCCTCGAGGTCGCGAACGCGATCGCGGCGGTGCCGCGCGAGACGAAGGACGGGATCGACCGGCCCTACGACCCGCCGGTGCTGAAGTCCTTCAAGATCGTCCTCTCCCGGCCCTAGTACTCCGGCCAGCGCTTGCCCTTCGAGTCCTGGTGCGTGCAGTCCACGAAGACCTGTCCCCAGCAGACCGCCTTCGGGTCCGCGACGTAGCCCCAGCCGCCGGTGTCCTTGAGCTTGGAGGCGTCGATCTCGGAGCCGTACTCCGTCTTGCCGGTGCAGACCTCGGCGCCGTAGAGGGTCACCGCGTCGGTCTCCGGATGGTCGGCGACCTTGGTCTTCGGCATCGACGGGACGTACTTGGGGTCGACGAGCGCGTCGAGCGTCGCGGGGTAGGAGCCCTCCGTGTCGCCGTAATAGATCGAGGCCGCGGAGCGCAGCGCGCCGAGGTTGCCCTTCGTCGCGCCCTCTCCGGACTTGACCTTCAGGGACTTGAACTTGCCGAAGCCGCCGACCGCGCCGAGCGACAAGGCGCCGATCGAGCCGATGAACATGAAGACGGCGAGCACGCCGAGGCAGGCGAACGCGGCCTTGCGCCCCGCGCCGACGCCCTCGACGTAGACGACGCGCGTGCCCGCGATGTAGTCGTGCAGGGCGCGCTTGTCCGAGAGGCCGGCGACGAAGTAGCCGATCATGACGACCATGGCGCTGAGCCATTCCGCCAGCGTGCGCCCGATCGCGCGGCCGACGCTTACGGGCCTGCCGTCGACGGTGACGACCTTGATGCCGGCCGCCATCTTGCCCGGCGTCTGGCCGCCCTGCGAGGTGAAGATGACCTTGTAGACGAAGCCGACGAGGTAGCCGAGGCCGTGGATCGGGAGGAAGAAGCACAGCCCGAGGATCAAGGTATCGACGGCGAGGGCGCCGCCGCGGACCCAGAAGCCGGCGCGCGCGGGTTCGGAGGCGGAGGGTGCGGCGGGCTGATCGGCCGGGGCGGCTTGGTTCTCTTCCATGTGTCCTTAAATAGCAGACCTGTCGGGTTTACGCAAGGCGGCGTCAGCCGCGCCCGGTCGCGGCCCGGACCTTGGCCGCGATCGCGGCCAGGCGGCCCTTGACCCCGGGCGCGCGCTTCTCGAGGAGGGGCAGGACCTCGCGACGCACCCAGTTGCGCGTGAACTTCGGGTCGGCGTTGGTCGCGTCCTCCCGCCAGTCGAGCCCATGCATGTCGAGATAGAGCCGCACCTCGGCGCGGGTCAGCGGCAGGAGGGGGCGGATCAGCTCGACGCCGGCGCGCAGCGGCCGCCGCGCCGGGATGCCGCCGAGCCCCTCCAGGCTCGTGCCGCGCAGGAGATGGAGGAGCACGGTCTCCGCCTGGTCGTCGAGCTGGTGGCCGGTGGCGACGGCGGTGAAGCGCCCGCGCCGCGCCTTCTCGCCGAGCGCGCGGTAGCGCGCCTTGCGGCCCGCCTCCTCGAGCCCGAGGCCGCGCTCGGCCGCGAGCGCCCGCACCGGCGCGTGGACGACCATGACCGGGAGGCCGAGCGTCGCGCCCAGCCTCTCGACGAAGCGGGCGTCGGCGTCGGCGGCGCGTCCGCGCAGGCCGTGATGGACGTGCACCAAAGTCACGGCCAGGCCTTTCTTGCGGGCCTGGACCGAGAGCCAATGCGCCAGGCACACCGAATCCGGGCCGCCCGACACCGCGGCCAGCACTTTCCGCCCCGGCGTCAGGAAGCGCTGCTCGGCCTCGAAGGCCACGAGCTTGGACCAGACGCGGGCGGCGAATTCCTTGCGTTTCAGGGGGGTATCTCCGACGAGCAAGATGCCTTATTCCTATTGACAAATCAAGGCCCGGGGGCTACCCTGGGGACAGAGGCCCCCCTCATGCCCTCCCCTCTGATCGCCGCGGCGTTGTTGACGGCCATGCTCTCGGCCGCGGCCCCCGCGCACGCCGGCGAAGCCCCGCCCGCGGCCTCCGACGCCGACGGCGTGTCCGCCTTCCTGCTTCGCTCGGACGCCGGCGCGCGGAGCTTCGTCTCCGACGCGGCGAACGCGGAAGCCCTCGACGCCGCGGCCCGCTCGTGGGCGGCCAAGTCCGACGCGCGCCGCGTCTCCGCGCTCGCGTCCGTCGCCCGGCCCGGCTCGAGCGGGGAATCGCGCCTGCTCCAGGCCCTGTCGAAGTGGACCGGGGCGGGGCGCATCCCCGCCGCGCGCGAGAAAGAGGCCGCGATCGCCCTCCTCGAAGACGCCGCCTCGAAGGCGGGGGCGCTCCTCTCCGATCCCCGCGTCCGTCAGGAGGTCGACGCGGCCGTCTCCGCCTCCGATCAGACCGGCGCCCCGGGCCCCGGCTCGCGGGCGGCCATCGAGCGCGCCCGCGCGCTGCGGGAGCGGGGCGTCCGCTCGGGTTCCGGCGTCTTCGGCCCCGAGCGGAACCCCGGCGCCGCCGGCGGCTCGTCCTCCGGCGCCGGCGCCCGGAGCCGGGACGGGAACGTCCGCGGCCTCTCGGGCGGAACGGCCTCGACGGGCGAGGCCAGCCCCGTCGGGACGTCGGCCGCGGCCTTCCGGCCTCCGGTGCCCGCCCGGCTCCGGCCGGCGAGCGTCGTGCCTCCTCCGACCCCCGCCGACCTGACGCCCGCCGACCGGGTGATCAACGGGGTGCTGTCGGTCGTCAACCAGGAGTCCTACTCGCGGAAGGGCACGATCAACCGCGAATCCGCCGAAGGCACGCAGGCGGCTATCTGCAAGTTCCTGATCAAGGCGAAATACGACCCCGACGAGGCTTGGGGGCAGGCGCTGGCCGCGCGCAACGCCCCCGGAGCCGACCCCGGCGACCTCGACCTGCGCAACGCGGAGCACTATCTCTACTCCTATTCGACCACCGCCAAGCCCAACGGCTGGGGCGACAGCACGCCGGTCCAACTGCTCATGGCCGTGGGCTGGACGCCGTTCAAGACCGTGACCAAGCACGTGCGCCCCACGAGCAAGCCGTCCCTCGAAGAGGCGAAGTGGGGCATCAAGGGCGCGTGGCACGGCCAGCACCCGCCCGATTGGCGCAAGACGTGCGAAGGAGCCAAGTCTTAGCCGATAAGAGTCCCGGAGACCATGATGAAACCCCTCGCCTCCGTCCTGACCGTCGCGATCGCGCTCGCGGCCGCGAGCCCCGCGAGCGCGCAGACCACGAGCTCTCCCGTGGACGCCCTCGCCAAGAGGCTCGCCGAGGACCCCGCCGCGCGCGCCGAGGCGGCCGGAAGCCTCGCGGCCTTCGTTCTCGATCCGGACTCGACCGGCAAGAGCTTCGTCGGCGCCGGCGTGAACCGCGACGCGCTGGGCGCCGTCGCGCGCGAGTGGGCCGCCAAAGAGGACGCCGGCCGCCTCGCCGCCTTGGTCTTCCTGACCGCTCCGAACTCCGCCGGCGAGGCCCGCCTTCGCACGGCGTTGACGAGCTGGACGGGCGCCTCCCAGATCAAGAAGGAGTCCGAAAAAACCTCCACGCTCGCGTTCCTCACTGACGCTTCCGAGAAGGCCTCGTTGGTCTTGGCCGACCAGGGCATCCGACGTGAGATCGAGGCTTCGATCGCGGCCGGCGACCGGACCGTCGCGATGGTTCCCGGCGCGGGCGCGGCGATCGAGCGGGCCCGCCGGCTGCGGGAGCGGCGCGGCACCGGGAACGCCGCCGTGTTCGGCCCCGATCGCGAAGTCCAGAGCCTCGAGGCCGGCGGCCCCCGGAGCGGTTCCATCGACGGATCCGCCTCCGCGGCCGGAACGGTCTCGGCCGGCGGCATGACCGGCGGCACGGCCGGCGCGCGCGGCGCTCCCGGCACGGTCGCTCCCGGGGTCCAGCTCCCCCAGTCCCAGGGCCGGCCCGACGGCATCGTCGTCCCGGCACCGGACGCGGGCGGAAGCCCCGTCGCGGCGAACGCGTCCGGCGGCCAGGCGGGGCAGGGCGGAACTCCCAACGACGGGCGCGTCGTGCCGGCCAAGCCCATGAGCGCGTGGGAGCGGGTCAAGGACTCCGTGCGGCATCCGCTGTCCGACGCCTACGGCTTCACCTTCGAGGGCTCCGAGCCCCAGCCGGTCTCCTTCCGCGATCATGCCCCGGCGCTCGCCTACGTCAAGAAGGCGAAGGCCGGCGCGTTCACGAAGGTCACGCTGTACGGCCACGGCGCGCCCGGCCTCATGACGGTCGGCGAGTGGAGCGGCGACGCGGCCGAGATCGCCTTCCGGTTCAAGGGCAAGATGGCCCGAGGTGCGACCCTCGACATCAAGGGCTGCAACACCTCGTCGATCGGCGGCGCAAGCGTCAATCCGGGCCGCGGGATCTCGGGGTTGACCCGGCGCGTCCTCTATTTCAGCGTCCCGTACCTGTCGGAGGGCCGCGACCCCGGGATGCGCGAGCAGCTCGAGAACGACTGGGATTCGGACCTGGCGCGCGACACGAGCCGAGGCCTGCCCGGCGTGAAGGTGTGCGGCCTGCGCACCTTCGGCCTCGTCGGCGACCGCATACCGCTCGTGGGCTCCCTGCTGGGACGCCGCGAGGCGACCAACAGCAGCGCGATCCTAGGCTCCAAGGCCTGCTTCATCGACGGCAAGGAGGTCGGGTCGTGAACAAGCATGTGATCTTCGCCGTGCTCGAGATCGCCGCCCTCTTCGGGACGCCTTTGGCCGCGATGGCCGGGGGCTGGGCGCTGCGCCGGCGCTACCGGGAGAAGGAGCCTCGCCTCGCGTTCCACGCGGGAACGGTGCTCCTGGGCGGCGGCCTCCTTCTCCTGCTGTGGGTGCTCGCCCTCGTCTTCATGATGCGCTACTGGTAGGCCCCGGCGGCTCATCTGCTAGACTTGGTCATGGCCGTTCTCCGCCCCGCGACCGACGCCGACCTTCCCGCGATCACCGGGATCTACAACCAGGCTGTCCTGCGCGCGACCGGCACCTTCGACACCGAGCCGAAGACCCTCGAGCAGCAGCGCGCCTGGTTCGCGGCGCACGGCGCCGGGCACCCGGTGATCGTCGCCGAGGAGGGCGGCAAGGTCGTCGGCTGGGCCTCCCTGTCGCCCTACTCCGACCGCTGCGCCTACGCCCGCACCGCCGAGGTCTCCGTGTACATCGACGAGGGCGCGCGCGGCCGCGGCCGCGGAGGCGCCCTGCTCGACGCGGTCCTCGCCGCCGGCGGGAAGGCCGGCCTCAAGCAGGTGCTCGCGCGCGTCACCGAGGGCAACGAGGCGAGCCTGCGCCTGCACGCCAAGCGCGGCTTCCTCGAGGCCGGGCGCCTGCGCCAGGTCGGGGAGAAGTTCGGCAAGGTCCTCGACGTCCATCTCCTTCAGAGGTCCCTGGCCCTGCTGCTGATCCTGGCCGCGGCGCTCCCGCTACACGCCGGCGTCGACGAGAGCATCCGCGAGTCCGTCGTGCGCCTGACGGCCGGCGACATCGCGGGCGCGCGGGCCAAGGCCGAGGAGGCCGTCGCCGCCGCTCCGCGCGACGCGCGGGCCCAGGAGCAGCTAGGCAACGTGGCCCTCGCCGGCCTCGACCCGAAGACGGCGGAGGCCGCCGCCGAGCGCGCGCTGGCCGCCGGCGAGACCGTGTCCCGCCGCGTGCTGCGGGCCAACGCCAGGCTCACGGGCGGGAACATCGAGGGCGGCCTCGCCGACGCCGAGCGGGCCGTGGCCCTGGCTCCCGGCAGCGGGCCCGCGCGCCTGTCCTTGGCCGTCGCGCTGGAGCTGCTCGGCCGCCCCAAGGCCGAGGTCGCGGCGGAGTACCGCCGCGCCACCGAGCTCGACCCGACGCAGGCGCCGGAGGTCGACGCGGCCCTGCGCCGCCTGAACCCGCCCGCCGCCGCCCCGGCGGGCGCGCGCCTGGGGCCGATCCTCGTCATCCTCGCGGTGTCCGCCCTGTTCGGCTGGATCTTCGGCAAGGCCTCGAAGGCGGGCGAGGAGGGCCCGGCCCCGGAGGAGCCCTCCGCGTCGCCGCTCCTTCCCGGGAACGGCCGTCTCTCGGCCCGCCAGGCGCTCGCGGCCGTGGACGCCGCGGCCAGGTCCGGCGCGCCCGATTCCCTCGCGCTCGCCGAGGCGCTGTACCGCCGCCTCACGGGCCGCCCCGCCTTCCCGCGCGGCACCGACCGCGCTCTGGGCCGCTACCTGCCCGCGTCCGAGTCGGCGAAGGGACTGCCCGCCGGCATCGACGCCTTCTTCGCGCGCGCCCTCGACCCCGAGCCCTCGCGCCGCTTCGCCACCTCCGCCGAGCTCGTCGGCGCCTTCCGCTCCCTCGTCGACCCTCCCGTATTGTAACGGTGCCAGGCCTCCCATTATCCCATTACTCCCATCGATCCATACTCATGGAGTAATGGGATAATGGGAGGCCTGGCACCGCTTCCTAACGCGGGGGGAAGGGGCGGGGGTAGGAGGGGACGGTCTGCCACTTCGAGCGGTCGAGCGGCGCGCGCAGGAAGTAGTCCACGACGCCGCCGACGGGTTCGCGGCCGAACTTGCGGCTCGAGGGGATCTGGGGCAGGCGCACGAACAGCACCGCGAGCAGGTCCTCGCGGATCTCGTTCTCGAGCGGGGAATATTCGCGGCCTGACGGCTCGGCGCCGAACGCGCCGGCCAAAGTCAGCAGGTCGCCGCCGACGGCGCTGAAGGACGCGCGGGGGAAGCTGCGCGTCGGCTCCTCGCGCAGGGAGCGGTAGATCTGCTCGCCGGCCTCCTTGTCCTTCAACCCCACGGCTTTGGAGATCATCTTGGCGACGAGAGTCGGCGTCTTTCCCGTCTCGGGGAACTTCCAGCCCTGCTCGCGGACCGGGTCGGAGATCAGCGCCGTGCAGTTCTTGCTCGTCTTGTCGTACTTGAGCTCCTGCGAGTAGTACTTCGCGTACTGCGCCGTGAAGGCCTCCTGGAACTTCGCCGGGACGCGCGCGTCCTTCATGACCATGACGAGCACGTAGGACGGCCGGTACCAGCTCTGGCCGCTGTTCAGGTCGGTCATGTACTTGTCCATCGGCACCATGCTCGCCACGATCCCCTTCTCGCTGACGGTGTTCATGTCGTAGAAATTGTCGAAGATCCAGTCGGCCATGCTCCCGCCGGGCCCGTAGCGGCCGGTGAAGAGGCTCGAGTGTCCCGCGAGGGCCTCGTCGTCGTCGCCCTGCGCGCCGTTGAGCATGAAGCCCATGACGGGCAGCCCTTCCCAGGCGCGGCCCGCGCCGGGACGCTCCCAGAGGAGCAAGGTCTGGAAACCCTTCTTGGCGCCGCCCTTGTCCGCGGAGACGAGCGCGTCGACGTCCGCCGCGTTCTTGACGTCGGCTTCCTTCAGGCTCGCGGCGTCGATGCGGTAGTCCTCGGGCCAGATCGTGCGCGCGACGAGGACCTTCACGCCGTCCTTCTCGATCAGCTCGCCGCGCACGCGCACGGTGCGGCCGCGCAGGTAGGCGAGGCTCGACGCGTCATAATAGGAGCGGTTCGACTCGATCTTGTCCGTGAGCGCGAACGGCACGACCGTGCCGTCCCGCAGCCGCGCGGTGAGCCCGTCGGCCGACAAGGTCACGCCCTCGTGCATCTCGCGCGAGCCGAGCCAGACCAGCCCCGCGGGCCCGGTCTTGGGGAAGGCCAGCTCGTCGTCCAGGAAGTACCACTTACCCTCGACCGGGCCGTTGCAGGCGGCGCAGCGGCCGGTGCCGAGGTCGAAGTCCGCCTCGGGGTACAATCCCAGGAAGCCGCTGGTGAGGCGGCGTACGGACTCCGCCGGGGCCGAGGTCGCAGCGGGGGCCTCCGCGGCGACGGGAACGAACACGGGGCGCGGAAGGACCGGGGCGGCCTGACGCCAGCTTCCCGCGACGGGCGCGGCGACGCCGGCTCCGAACAGTCGCGAGCCGTCGAAGACCGCGTCGGGGGCCGCGGACGCGCCGACGGCCAGGGAGAGGATCAGCGCGACGAGCCCGGTCATCATCTTCACCCGGTTATTATAGCCCAACCTCGCCCCGGTTCATCCTAAAGTTACCTTTCCTCCATGGCATCCCGTCGCTCCCGGGGGTATCTTGTATCCAGGGGCGGAGGGGGCTACCATGAGACGACACACGCCGGACGCGTTCGACACCGCCGTGCAGAAGGGGAACATCTGGCTCAAGGACATCGAGACGGCCGGGAAGATGCGCAGCCGCTTCCAGGCGTATGCCGCGTTGCGCTCGGTGCTGCACGCCCTGCGCGACTGCCTGCCTCCCGCCGAGGCGGTCAAGTTCTCGGCGCAGATGCCGCTGATGATCAAGGGCGTTTTCTTCGACGGCTGGAAGGTGACTCCGAAGCCTCGGCGCATGAGCCGCGCCGAGTTCTACGACCGCATCCGCGGCGGTCTCAAGGAAGCGACGGGGGTGGAGCCCGCGACGGCGCTGAAAGCCGTTCTCTTCACGCTCAACTGCCACATCAGCCCGAAGGTGCTCGACACGATCGAGCCCGTGCTTCCCCGCGAGGTCCATGCCGCCGTGCACGCCGCGTTCACGGAGGCCAGCGCGGAAGAATCCGGCCTGGCGGTCGCCGCCAACGACATCCAGGCGCCGGAGCTCGGCGGGCCGTTCGGCGAGTAGTCCGGCCCGACAGCGCTCGCCATCGAGGCCACCCATGGACTTCCTTCGCACGAATTGATAAATTCGGCCCATGGCCAAAAAAGTCCTCGTTATCGACGATGAACCCGAGATGCTCGCGCTCGTGAAGTACACGCTCGAGCACGGCGGCTTCGAGGTGCACACCTGCGACAACGGGCGGCACGCCTGGGACGAGATCGCCAAGGTCAAGCCCGACGTCCTCGTCCTCGACGTCATGCTGCCCGGCATCGACGGCTACTCGCTGCAGCTCAAGATCGCGGCCGAGCCCACGACGAAGGACCTCCCCATCGTCGTCCTCACGGCGCTCGAGCCCTCGAAGACCCTTTTCCAGAAGTTCCCGCAGGTCGTCGGCTTCATGACCAAGCCTTTCAAGACGGAAGAGCTCCTGAAGACGGTCCAGGACGCCTCCGCGAAAGTCGCGGGGTGAGGATCACATGGCCGAAGAACCCGCTTATGACGCGATCGTCGTAGGAGCCGGACCGGCGGGTCTTTCCGCGGCCATCGTGATGGCCCGCGCGGGCCTGAAGGTCGTCGTCCTCGAGCGCGGCGAGTACCCCGGCGCCAAGAACGTGCAGGGCGCGGTGCTGTACTCGAAGATGCTGCACGAGATCGTCCCCGAGTTCTGGAAGGCCGCCGACGCCCCCGTCGAGCGCCCGATCGTCGAGCAGAAGACTTGCATCACGACCGACGACTCCTTCGTCACGGTCGGCTACCGTTCCAAGAAGTTCCTCGAGGGCATCCCGAACTGCTACACGAGCATCCGCACGCACTTCGACCAGTGGTACGCGAAGAAGGCCGAGGAGGCCGGCGCCGAGGTGTTCTGCGGCGTCATGGTCGTCGGCGTCGTCAAGGACGCCTCCGGCAAGATCGCCGGCATCAAGACCTCCGACGGCGACGAGCTCACCGCCAACGTGGTCATCGCCTGCGACGGCGTCAACTCGATCATCGCGCAGAAGGCGGGCTTCATCGACGAGCTCAAGTCCTCGGAAGTCGCGCTCGGCGCCAAGGAAGTCATCGCTTTGCCCTCCTCCGTCATCGAGGACCGCTTCCAGCTCAACCCCGGCGAAGGGGCCACGATGGAGATGTTCGGCTCGGTGTCGCTGGGCATGCTCGGCTACGCGTTCCTGTACACGAACAAGGAGTCGCTCGCGCTCGGCGTCGGCTGCAAGCTGTCCGACTACCAGCGCACGGGCCTGCGGCCCTCCGACCACCTCGAGCACGTCAAGGCGCACCCGCTGGTCAAGAAGCTGATCTCCGGCGGCAAGCTGCTCGAGTACTCCGCGCACCTCATACCCGAGGGCGGCTACAAGTCGATGCCCCCGCTCGCCGCCGACGGCTTCCTCGTCGCGGGCGACGCGGCGCAGATGACGAACCCCGCCTATCGCGAGGGCTCCAACCTCGCGATGACCGCCGGCAAGCTCGCGGCCGAGACCGTCATCGAGGCCAAGAAGAAGGGCGACTACACGAAGGCGACGTTGTCGGCGTACGTGGACAAGCTCAAGGCGTCGTACGTCCTTCCCGACATGGAGGACGTCCAGGACCTCGAGGAGCACGTCGAGAACTCCCCGGGCTTCCTCGAGTTCTACCCGAAGCTCGCCTGCGAGCTGGCCCAGCTGCGCTTCTCGGCCGACGGCGTGCCCAAGCGCACGCACCTGAAGACGGCGCTCGGGATGATCCGCGAGCGCGGCTTCGTGCGCGTCGCGAAGGACCTGTTCCCTCTGCGGAAGGTGGCGATCTGATGGACATCAAGGATATCAAGGTGGAGACGGGCGTCGAGGCGAAGCTCGGCACGCTCGAGTGGAAGAAGCAGCCCGAGGCGAACATCCTCCTGAAGAACTCCGGCGCGGACGCGCCGTGCGTGACGAAGTGCAAGGACAAGCCCTGCACGACCGTCTGCCCCGCCAAGGTCTACGAGTGGGAGTCCTCCCACAACAAGGTCATCGTCAACTACGAGAACTGCATCGAGTGCGGCGCCTGCCGCATGCTCTGCCCGTTCGACAACATCACCTGCGAGTGGCCCGGCGGCGGCCAGGGCGTCAAGTACAAGTACGGCTGACGCCCGCTTAGCCCTGGCATAACCGTCGACGGGGGGTTATACTGCCCCTGAGGCGACCCCCTCATGCCCCGAGGCCTCAAAACCGCCTTTTTCGTCCTGTTCCTGGCCGCCGCCGTCCGGGCGAGCGCCGGTCCCGACGACCCGTTCGACGCCCGGGTCCCGGGCGCCCTTCAGCCGGGGCAGCGGGAATTCCTCCTCGCCCTCGACCAGGGGCGCTACGCGCTCAAGGACGGCCGCCTCGTCGATTCCCGTCCCGCCGATCCCGCGCGGCCCGTGCTCACGAACGCCCGGGTCGCCGAGCTACTGGCGGGTCCGTCCGGCGGGACGATCCCCGGCGGCTCGTCCCCGAGCGCGGCCGGCGACGCGGCCTATCAGCGCGCGCTTTCGCGCGTTCCCAAAGGCGCTCCCGCTCGGATGGATTTCGACGGCGGAGCCGCGCGCTCCGGCGACATCCGCGGGCCTCCCTCCGGCGGGGCGGCGTCCGGCGCGGCGGCCGATCCGGCCGTCCTTCAAACCCGGCTTCTCGCGCGTCTCGTGTTCAAGGGAACGAAGCCCGAGCGCGAGGCGCTCGGCGAGGCGGTCGGTCTGATCCTGAAGTCGAAGACGGGGCGGGAGCTCGCGGCGGAGTTCGTGAGGGAGCGCGCCGCCGCCGAGGTGACGATGGACGACCTCGACCACAACTCGGGGGAGACCGACACCGCCCTGGATCCGCCGAAGGTCACGCTCAGCCGCGAGTACCTCGCCCAGGATCCCGATCACACGCGCGTCGCGATGGCGGGCACCTTGGCGCACGAGCTGTTCGGCCACGCGTTCGAGATCCAGCGCAGCAAGAGGGCGGGCTTCCCCGAGGTCGCGCACGACCACTACCGGGGCGACGAGCTCGGCTCGCGGTTGATCGACTGGCTGGTGCAGACCGAGCTGGCGGGCAAGGTCGTCGACGGCTCCCCGAAGGATTTCCTGGACGACCCCGAGGGCTATTATCGCGAGCTCCTGACGCGCGATCCCTACTATATCCTCACCTTCAGCCCGAAGGAGATGAAGAACCCGGTGACGACTTTGCGCGGACGCGGGAAGCTGATCGACGCCGACGCGGCCAAGACCGAGGCGGAGATCAAGGAGAACGAGACCTGGCGGCCGGTCGTCGCGCACTTCATCAAGGTCCACCGCGTCGCCAAGGAGCGCCTGGCCCCGGCCGAGAAGAAGCTCGACGATTATCTCAAGTGGGCCAAGGGGCACCAGGAGAAGCTCGCCGCGAGCAGCAAGGCCCTCGAGGAGCAGATCAAGGAATGGTCGTCGCCGGCCGGCGCGAAGGAGAAGAAGGAGCTGATCGCCGCGGCCGGCTCGCCGTACCTCGGGGCGCTCGAGGCCCGGTTGACCGCCCGCGCCCGCGCGCTGAGGCGCCTGCGCGCCGGGCGGGGCCCCGCCGGGATCGTCGAGCTGCCGCCTCTCGTCATCACGGCGCCCAAGCCGGGAGGCGGGCCGCCGATCGACATGGAGGAGCTGGGCCGCCTATACGCGGAAGACCTGGAGAAGAACCCGAGGCACTGGAAATGAACCGAACGATCCGGACGGCGGCGTTGATCCTGATGACGGCGGCCGGACCGGCCGCGGGGGGGACCGTGAAGACGAAGACGCCGGCTCAGACGGTCGCCGCGGCGCTGAGCTTCACGCCGCCCAAAGGCTGGACCCCGGTCGAGTACGCCAACGCCGGCGGCGCCGATCCCGTGGTCCGGTACGAGAATCTGGCCGACGCCGTGCAGGTCCGCCTGTTCGGCGCGCCCGGATCGGATTACCCGACGCCGGCGGATTTCCTGGCCGGCCCTGCGGCGTCCGAGCAGGGCGCCGCTCCCGCCGCGGGCGGCACGGCGCTCGTCGCGGGGAAGAAGCTCGCGCTCCATCGCCGCCGCTTCCCGATCGAGCCGGCCGACCCGCACCGGCCGTCGCCGGGCAAGTCGATCATGGGGACCGAGACGTTCTGCGTGCTGCCGCTCAAGGACGGGCGCTTCGCCGTCCTCGCCTACCGGCGCGCCAGCCCGATCCCCGACCTCCAGCGGAAGGGCGAGAAGGCCTGGGAGGCCTTCCTCAAGTCGGTCCGCCCCAAGGCCAAGTGACGCGCGGCTAGTGGTTGCCGTGGTGGCCGGTGTGGTTGCTGTGGCCGGCTTTCTTCCGCTTGCGCGCGTGGTGCTGATGGCGGAGCATCAGGAAGCAGACGCCGGCGATCGCGGCGAAGACCAGGACGAGCAGGACGGCGGTCATGACCGGGTGCGACTGCTTGACCATCATCGGGACCGTGATCGGGTTCATGCTCAGAAGGAGTAGTTGATGTCCATGAAGACCGCCAAGCCGTCGCGGCCCACGCCGAAGTCGATGGAGCCGACGACCTGCGGCTTGGCGACCGCTCGGACCGCGGCGCCGACGACGGGGCGGGCGTAGCGGGCGGCGGCGCGGCCGGGGTTGTCGAACGCCTCGCCCATGCCGATGAAGGGGGCGAGCTGGAGCTCGGTCGTCACGCCGGCGGTCTTCGCCTCGTAGACCTTGAAGCGCTGCTCGACGTTGACCGCGGCCATGCCGCGGTCGATGTAGCGGCCGTCTCCGTAGGCGCGAAGGCTGTACTTGCCTCCGAGGCGGGACTGGACCCAGAACGGGGCGGGCGGTCCCAGCAGCTGCTCGTACTTGGCCTGGATCGCGAAGACCTTCTCCTTGTCCGACTCCCAGGGCCGGAACCAGCGGGCGTCGAGGCCGTAGCGGCTGTAATCGTACTGGCTCTCGAAGCCCCGGATCGCGTACTCGGCGAACGACTTGACCAGGACGCCGCGGCCCGTCGTGACGCCGTGGTCGCGGGTGTCGTAATCGAGGCTGAAGCGGTTCTCGTTGATCTGCTGATAGCGGCGGGAGAGCTGGCCGGGGAAGGAGAGGGCGAAATCGGGCAGGTTCGGCAGCGAGCCCTCGGTGAAGCGTCCGGACTGGTAGTGCTTGGAGTAGCGGACGCGCCAAGGGGAGCCGTTAGCGAGGGGCACGCCGCCGCCGATCCTGTACTGCGTGTATTCCTCGCGGTAGTTCGACTCGGCCGTCTTGGAGGAGTCGGGGCCGAAGCCGAAGAAGCGCTGGCCCGCGTCCACGTTGTACTGCAGGCGGGCGTAGATGTCGAAATCGGTGCCGAGGAAGCTGCCGTCCTCGTATTCCCCGAGGGCCTCGCGCTCGAATCTCGAGTAGGAGGCGCGCGCGATGAACGTCGCGTCCTCCTGGGGGTAATAGTAGAAGCGGTAGGTCGGGATGACCTGGAAGTTCTTGTTGTAGGTCAGCGAGGGGGCGTGGATCTGCTGGATGCGGTCGTCGGTCTCCCCCTGCAGGACCCAGATCGGCATGACGCCGATCGTGACGCCGCGGTTGGGGTCCGTGTCCATGATGGGCAGGCGGATGAACATGCCCCGGCGCAGGGGCTTGATCATCCAGCGGACGATCCGGGGCGTCTCGTCCTGCTTGGGGGCCTGCTGGACGGCGACGGGGAAGTCCCGTCCGGGGATGGGGGCCTGGGACTGCTCGTCGCCGGGGGTCTCTTTGAAGGAGCGCGGGTCGACGACCTTCGTGGGCTTCTTGACCCGCGGCTTCTTCGAAGGCTTCCGGGCGATCCGCTGGGCGGGACGCGCGTCCGCCGCGCTCGCGACGAACGGGGCGCAGGCCAGCAGCAGCGCGAGGCTCGAGACTCGGAGGATCACCGCGCGGATTTTATCATTTACGCCGCTCCGGACAAACGCGCCAGGCTCCAGCGCGCCTGCTCGGCGAGCACGGGATCGGGCCCGGCCGCGTGCTCCTCGAGGATCGGTCGGTAGCGCTCGAGGCGGGAATTGCCCATCGCCAGCAGCGCGTTGCGCGTCAGGCGCTTGCGCACCGCCCGGACGACGGGCAGGCCCTTCAGGCGGGCGCGCAGGCCCGCCGAGGCGGGCCCGGCGAGCTCCTCCAGCGGGAGCTCGGTCGCGATCTTCGCCGGGGGCAGCGCGCGCGCCGGCTTCTCGAAGCGGTTCCAGGGGCAGACCTCCTGGCAGACGTCGCAGCCGTACACCCAGTCGCCGATGCCCTCGCGGAACGGCTCGGGGATCGCGCCTTTGGCCTCGATCGTGAAATAGGCGATGCATCTGGATGCATCCAGCACGCGCGCTTTCGGGAAGGCGTCCGTGGGGCAGGCCTCGAGGCATTTCGTGCAGGTGCCGCAGCGGTCGGTTCCGGGGGAGTCGGACGGGAGGTCGACGTTCATCGCCAGTCCGGCGATGAGGAAGTAGGAGCCGATGTCGGCGCCGAGCAGCAAGGTGTTCTTGCCCTGCCAGCCGAGCCCCGCCGCGGCCGCGTAGGACCGCTCGAGGATGGGGCTCATGTCGCAGAACGCGACGCCGCGGGCGCCGGGGACCGCCGCGGAGAGCCAGTCCCGGACCTCGTTCATGCGCCCGCGCAGGACCTCGTGGTAGTCCTTGCGCGCGGCGTAGCGCGCGAGGCGGCCGTGGCCTTCCCTCGGGGCGGGGCGGGAGCCGGGCTCGCCGTAGGAGAAGCCGCACATGAGGACGGACTTCGCGTCCTTCATCCACGCGCGGATGTCGCGGCGCGAGTCCGCGTTGCGCGCCATGTAGTCCATCTCGCCGTGCATGCCGGCGGCGAGCCAGGCGTCGTAGGCGGGGCCGTCGCCGGAGGCGGCCGCGGCGGCGATCCCGGCGAGGTCCGCGCCGGCCGCGCGCGCGCGCCTCTTGAGCTCGGCCGCGAGTTCCGCGGGGCTCAGGGGGTGCGGGTGACCTTGAGGATTTTGAACGTGCGCGGGCCGTTGGGGAGCTGGATCTCGACCGTCTCCTTGGACTTCCTCCCGAGCAGGCCGGCGCCGAGGGGCGACTGGACGGAGATCCTGCCTTCGTTCGGGTCGGACTCGTCCTCGCCGACGAAGGCGTACTCGACCTTGTCCCCGTCGGAGTCCTCGAGCTCCACGGTCGTGCCGATCGCGACGGTGTCCTTGGGGATGTCCATCTCCTCGATGATCTTGGCGCTCTGGAGCTTGTCCTGGATCTGGCCGATGCGGCCCATGACCTCGCCCATCTTCTCCTTGGCGGAGTGGTACTCGGCGTTCTCCTTGAGGTCGCCCTTCTCGCGGGCCTCGCCGATGTCGAGCGAGAGCTGGGTCTTCTGCTTCATGAGCGCCTTGAGGTCTTCCTGAAGCTTGCGATGTCCGGCGCGGGTCAAATAGGTTTCGGCCATATCGTCTCCAAAGGGGGGATGTGTAATTATACGAAATTGCCCGCCCGGCGGGCGCGGGAAAGGGCGGTCATCGCGGTCTTCAGCGCCGCCTCGACTCCGACGGGGCGGCCGGCGAGGGCGCGGAGGCTCACGGAGCGCGCCAGCGGCGGCGCGTTGTCGACGTTGACGCCGAAGCCGACGATGAGCCAATCGAGCCGGCCGCCGCTTCCCGACGCCTCGCACAGGATCCCGGCGACCTTGCGTCCCTTGCCGTCGGCGCAGAGCGCGTAGACGTCGTTCGGCGGCTTCACGCTCGTCGCCGCGCCGAACTCCCGAAGGGCCGCGGCCAGCGCCTCGCCGCAGGCGAGCGAGAGCTCGGCGAGCCGCTCGGGCGGGAACTCCGGGCGCAGCAGCCAGGAGGCGTACAGGCCGCCCGGCGCGGAGCGCCAGCGGCGGCCCATGCGGCCGCGGCCCTTGGCCTGGCGCAGGGCCCATACCAAGGTCCCGTCGGGGGCGCCGGCTTCGGCGAGGCGGCGCGCCTCGCTCTGAGTCGAGTCGACGCGCTCAAGGCGCACGAGACGCCTGACGCCCGGGAGCCTCATCCCAGGTCGAGGCCGAGGTCGAGCGCGGGAGCGCTGTGCGTCAAGCGGCCGATCGAGATGCGGTCCGGGCCCAGCTTCGCCAGCGCGCGCAGCTCGGAGAGGCCGACGCCGCCCGACACCTCGATCTTCACGCGCGGGGCCAGGGACCGGATCCGGCGGATCTCCCGGCGCAGCCGCGGGCCGCGCATGTTGTCGAGGAGGACCACCTCGGGCCTCAGCGCCAGCGCCCGCGCGACCTGGGCGGGGGTGTCGCACTCGACGATCAGCGGCATCCGCGGGTACGCGCGGCGCAGCCGCGCGGCGCCGGCCTCGAGGCCTCCGCCCAGGTAATGGTTGTCCTTCACCATCGCCGCGTCGTAGAGGCCGAGGCGGTGGTTCAGCCCTCCGCCGCAGGCGACCGCGTACTTGTCGAGGGCCCGCCACCCGGGCAAGGTCTTGCGCGTGTCGAGGATGCGCGCGCGCGTCCCGCGGACCCGGTCGACGAAGCGGCGGGTCATGGTCGCCACGCCCGACATCCTTTGCAGGAAATTGAGAGCCGTGCGCTCGGCCGTGAGCAGGCCGCGGCCTCCCTTCACCGCCATGACCGCCTGGCCGGGGCGCACCCGGGCGCCGTCCCGCGCGAGGAAGGTCACGCGGCAAAGAGGCTCGCAGGCCTTGAAGGCGGCCGCCGCGACCTCGAGGCCGCAGACGACGCCGGCCTCGCGGCTGACGACGCGCACGGAGAAGCGGGTGGCCGGAGGGACGAAGAAGCGGGTCGTGACGTCGCCGGCGCGGCCGAGGTCCTCGCGAAGGGCGGCGCGGAGCAGCGCGCGCCAGGCGGCGGGGGGAAGGCGCCTCATTCCGCCCGCCTCCGGGGGCGCTCCGGGTGGACGGCGCCCGCCGAGAGGACCACCTGGATGCCCTGCTGCACGCTCAGGTGGCTCGGGAGGACGCTCTCGGCCGGGACGAAGACCACGTCGCCGATGTAGACGTGGTTCGTCGGGATGTACACGGCGATCAGCTTCTTCTGGGAACCGTCCGGCAGGTCGAGGATCGTCTCGCCGGTGGCGAAGCCCATGCTGTAGACGCCGGGGCGGGGGAACTCGACCATGACCACGCTCTTGAAGGAGGCCTTGCTCGCGGGCGAGAAGGCCTCGGTCATCTGCTTGATCGTGCCGTACACCCACTTGAACACGGGGATCCGCGCGAGGAACTCCTCGGCGACCAGGAACAGGCGCTCGCCGACGACGTGGGAGGCCAGCACGCCGGCCCCGAGGATCAGGAGGAGCGCGGCGATGAGGCCGAGGCCGGGAACGCGGAAGCCGAGGGCGGCGTCGAGCAAGGGGGCCAAGGTCAGGTCCACCGTGCTGACGAAGGTCCACACGACGAGCACGGAGAGGCCGATCGGGATCAAGGTGAAGAATCCCGAGATGAAGTACCGCCGCAGCCGCGCCTGGATTTTCTGTCTCAACCGCCCTATGGTATCATACCGCCCGTTCTCGGGAGGAGCGATGCAGAAATACAAGAAAGAATGGGTCGTCTCGCTCGGGCTGCTGCTCCTCGCGGCGGCCGCCGGTCTGGCGTTCGGCTCGCACCCCGCGGCCGCTCCCGACGGCGCCAAGCCCATCGTGGCGGGCGACGTCGCCTGGATGCTCACGGCCACGGCGCTCGTCCTGCTGATGACCCCCGGCCTCTCGTTCTTCTACGGCGGCATGGTCCAGCGCAAGAACGTGATCTCGACGATGCTCCAGAGCTTCATCGCGATGGGCGTGGTCAGCATCCTCTGGGTCGCGGTCGGCTTCAGCCTGTCCTTCGGCGACTCGGTCGGAGGCTTCGTCGGGAACCCGCTGACCTATTTCATGTTCCGCGGCGTCGGCGGCGCGACCCATCCCGACCTGGCGCCCACGATCCCGCTGGCGCTCTTCGCCCTGTTCCAGCTCAAGTTCGCGATCATCACGCCCGCGCTGATCACCGGCTCCTTCGCCGAGCGCGTGCGCTTCATGAGCTACCTGATCTTCATCGTGCTCTTCACCGTCCTCATCTACTGCCCGGTCGCGCACTGGACCTGGCATCCGAACGGCTTCCTGCGCCAGTGGGGCGTGCTCGACTTCGCGGGCGGCACCGTCGTGCACATGACCGCCGGCTTCGCCGCGCTCGCCGGCGCGATCTTCATGGGCCCGCGCAAGCAGCACGCGCCGGGGACGAGCCACGTTCCCGCGAACATCCCCTTCGTCCTGCTCGGCACCGGCATGCTGTGGTTCGGCTGGTTCGGCTTCAACGCGGGCTCCGCGCTGGCCGCCAACGAGACCGCCGTGCTGGCCTTCATGACCACCAACACCGCGTCGGCGTCCGCGATGCTGGCCTGGGTGCTCTTCGACGCCGTGCGCGGCCGCCGGCCGTCGGCGCTCGGCGCCTCGGTCGGCGCGGTCGTCGGCCTCGTCGCGATCACCCCCGCCGCCGGCTACGTCAGCGTCGGTCAGAGCCTCGCGATCGGCGCGGTCGCGAGCATCGTCAGCAACCTGGCCGTGCACCGCAAGGCGCGCACGAACCTCGACGACACCCTCGACGTGTTCCCGTGCCACGGCGTGGGCGGCATCGTCGGCATGATCGCGACGGGCGTGCTCGCCGACAAGGTCGGCCTCATCCACGGCGACCCGACGATCTTCCTGCGCCACCTGGCCTCGGTCCTGATCGTCGGCGTCTATTCGTTCGGCGGCTCCTGGCTCATCTACAAGGCCTGCGACGCGGCGATCACGCTGCGCGTCCGCCCCGAGCAGGAAGAGGCCGGCCTCGACGTCAGCCAGCACGCCGAAAGCTACACCGCCTGAACGGCGGAACGGCTTAAACCACAAAGACACCAAGACACGAAGAAAAACGGAGGGAAGGTTAACGGCAACGCCGTTACCATTCAGCCGTTCTTCGTGCCTTGGTGTCTTTGTGGTTCATCCGTTCGTTTATTTATCAACTTATGTATTGACAGAAATCAGATAAGCTGATAAAAGATATTAGGTTTAAACGGAGTGGCCGCACGGAGCGAGCATGATCCCCAAGCTTCTGATGCCGTGGCTGTTCTTGCGCCGCAGATCCCGCTGGACGCCGTTCGCGAAGGTGCGCCGGGACTAGATGCTATTAGGCCTTCCGCTGATGCATCTGTGCCGGGCCGCTTGCGGCCCGGCCTAGCGCTTCTTCTTCGCGCGGCCGGAGGAGGGGCGGCTGGCCGACATGCCCTTCAGCTCGAAGAGCTGGTCGCGCAGCTGGACGGCGGCCTCGAAGTCGAGCGCGTCGGCCGCGGCGCGCATGCGCTTCTCGACCTCCTCGATGATCGTCGGCAGGTCCTTCGCCGTCAGCGGCCTCTCGGCGTCGCGCAGGAGCATCAGGCCCTCGCGCTTGGCGGCGCTCTGGAACTCCTCGAGCTGCTCGATCGCCTTGACGATGGTCTTGGGCTTGATGCCGTGCTCCAGGTTGTAGGCGAGCTGCTTGGTCCGGCGCCGGTCCATCTCGTCGAGGGCGCGCTTCATCGAGCCGGTGACCGCGTCGGCGTAGAGGATCACCTGCCCGCCGACGTTGCGCGCGGCGCGCCCCGAGATCTGGATCAAAGTCGTCTCGCTGCGGAGGAAGCCCTCGTGGTCGGCGCCTAATATCGCGACGAGCGACACCTCGGGGAGGTCGAGGCCCTCGCGCAGGAGGTTGATGCCGACCAATACGTCGAAGACTCCCGCCCGGAGGTCCTGCAATATCTGGATGCGCTCGAGGGAGTCGATGTCGGAGTGCAGGTAGCGGACCTTGACGCCCTTGGTGGTCAGGAAGGAGGCCAGGTCCTCGGCGGTGCGCTTGGTGAGCGTCGTGATGAGCGCGCGCTCCTTCTTCGCGGCGCGGTCGCGCAGGCGGACGATCAGGTCGTCGAGCTGGCCCTCCGAGGGACGGATGATCGTCTCCGGGTCGACGAGCCCCGTCGGGCGCACGACCATCTCGACGATCTCGCCCTTCGTCTTCTTGAGCTCGTAGGGGCCGGGGGTGGCGGACACGAACACGGTCTGGCCGGCGAGTCCTTCGAACTCCGCGAACTTGAGCGGCCGGTTGTCGAGCGCGGAGGGCAGGCGCCAGCCGAAGTCGATGAGGGTCTGCTTGCGCGCGCGGTCGCCCTCGTACATGCCGCCGATCTGCGGGACCGCCACGTGCGACTCGTCGACGATCAGCAGATAATCCTTCGGGAAGAAGTCGATGAGGCAGTAGGGCCGCTCGCCCGCGGGACGGCCGGAGAGGTGGCGGGAGTAGTTCTCGATGCCGTGGCAAAAGCCCATCTCGCGCAGCATCTCCAAGTCGTACCGGGCCTTCTGCTCCAGGCGCTGGGCCTCGAGGAGCTTGCCCCGGCTCTTGAAGAAGGCGCTGCGGTCGGCCAGCTCCGCCTCGATGGCCGCGATCGCGCGCTCGCGCTCCGGGCCGCCGGTCACGAAGTGCTTGGCGGGATACACCCACTCGCGCTGGAGGTCCTTGATCTTGACGCCGGTCAGGGGGTCGAACTCGATCAGGGAGGTCACGCCCTCGTCCCCGAGCGTGGCGCGCAGCGCGGTCTCCATGTACGCGGGGAAGATGTCCACGATCCCGCCCTTCATCCGGAACTTGCCGCGCACGAACTCCATCTCGTTGCGCTCGTAATGCACCTCGACGAGTTGCTTGACCAGCTCGTCGCGCGTCACCTTCCAGCCCACCTCGAGCGGCACCGTGCGGTTCTGGTAGGCCTCGGGGGAGCCGATGTTGTAGATGCAGGACACCGAGGCGACGACGAGCACGTCCTTGCGCGCGAGCAAGGAGCTCGTGCACTTCAGCCGGAGCCGGTCGATGCGGTCGTTGACCGAGGAGTCCTTCTCGATATAGGTGTCGCTCGAGGGGACGTACGCCTCGGGCTGGTAGTAGTCGTAGTAGGAGATGAAGAACTCGACCGCGTTGTCGGGGAAGAAGGACTTGAACTCGGCGTAGAGCTGGGCGGCGAGGACCTTGTTGGGGGAGAGCACCAAGGTCGGCCGGTTCAGCTGGGCGACGACGTTGGCCATCGCGAAGGTCTTGCCCGAGCCGGTGACGCCGAGCAAGGTCTGCGCGGGGGCCCCTTCCTTGATGCGCGAGACGAGGGTCGAGATCGCGTCGGGCTGGTCGCCGGCGGGCTTGAACGAGGAGCGGAGGCGGAACGAGGACACCGGCGAGCCTCAGCGCTCGCCGAGCGGTCCCCGGATCTTGACCAAGGTGCGTTGGGGGTCGAGGATGTTGGCCTCGAGCCGGAAGCGGTCCGCGTCTCCGATGACGGCCAAAGTGCTGATGTCCATCGTCGCCTTCAGCTTCTCGCGGAGCTGGGCGCCGTCGGGCGCGGCGGCGAGGAGCGTCTCGAGGTCGTTGGCGTAGGTCTCATGCGTGCGGCGGTACTCCATCTGCAGGTCGTAGAGCCTCATCAGGCCCTCGTGCGAATGGAAGCGCATCTCCGCCAGCGCGAGCTCGGGTTGGAGGACGAGCTTCTTGTAGACGGCCGAGCCGGCCGCGGCGACCGCCAAGACGAGCGCGACCATGACCATGGCGCGCGTGTCCTTGAGCGCGGCTTTCAGTCTCGCGAGCGGGGTCGTCGGCGGCGTGTTCTC
This sequence comes from Elusimicrobiota bacterium, assembly GCA_016182905.1. Classification (NCBI taxonomy): domain Bacteria; kingdom Pseudomonadati; phylum Elusimicrobiota; species Elusimicrobiota bacterium. The sequence goes on along the minus strand of JACPFR010000009.1, from coordinate 141,954 downwards.
TTCCATGGCCACGTTCATTATGGAACGCGCGGCGGTTCCTGTCAAGGCTGCGCCTCCTCGCGGGCGGCTCCCCGCAGCAAGGTCGCGCAGGCGGCCGGAAGTCGCCAGCGCCCTTCCCGGTCGACGGGGGAGGACGCGCCCGCGCCGCCGTAGGCCGGCAGCTCGCTCGACCAATGCGTCTCCCACGCCCCGCCTCCGGGAGGCGCGAGCAGGGGCTCGGGCGCGGGCGCGAGGTCCAGGCCGCCGCCGAGGTTCACGACGAGAAGCCGGTCGTCGCCGCGCGCGCCCCAGAACCGCACCGCGAAGGCCTCCGCGCCCAGCACGGCTCCCGCGAGGCCGCCGCTCCCCTGCGACCGGAACGGCTCCTCGCGCCGCAGCCTCAGGAGGTCGCGATGCAGGGCCAGCGCCGCCGCGTTCCCGGTCCTCTCCGCGTCGTCGAGCTTGCAGCGCTCGAAGGTGGAAGGGTCCCCCGGGTCCTCCAGCGCGGCCTGGACCTCCGGCGCGGCCATGCTCGGGAACCGGGCGAGGAAGGCCTTGCGCCCTTCGCGCACCGCCGCGCCCAGCGTCCCCGCGTGGTCGGCGAAATAGAGGAACGGCGCCGACGAGTCGAACTCCTGGCCCTGGAACAGCAAAGGGGTCTGCGGGCCGAGCAGCAGCACCGCCGTCATCGCCCGGCGGCGGCCGGGGTCGGCGAGAGCGCCGAGCCGGCGCCCGCCGAGGGACGTCGAGACCTGGTCGTGGTTCTCGAGGTAATGGATGAAGGCCGACGGCGGCAGGTCGGCGGCCGGGGTGCCGCGGCGCTTGCCGTGCCACTTGAAGAACTGTCCCTGGTAGAGGAAGCCGCGCATCAGGCACGAGATGAACTCCTGGGGCGCGCCGAGATAGCCCGAGTAGTAGGCCTCGCGCCTGCCCGTGAGGGCCACGCGGGCCGAATGATGGAAGTCGTCGTTCCACAGGGCGTCGAGCCCGCAGCCGCCCGCGGCCGCGGGCCGGGCGAGCCGCGCCTCCTGGTCCTCGTTCTCGGCGAACACGACGATCGGCCGGCGCCCGGCCGCGGCGCGGGCGGCGCGCGCGGCCTCGGCGAGCACGTGCACGGGAGAGGAGTCCCGTATCGCGTGCGTCGCGTCGAGCCTCAGGCCGTCGAGATGGTACTCGGAGATCCAGTACGCGGCGTTCGACGCGAAGTACTCCCGCACCGGCCCGCTGTCCGCGCCGTCGAAGTTGATCGCGGGGCCCCAATCGGTCGCCTCGTCCTTCGTGTAGCGGGAGGAGAAGCGCCCGAGATAGTTGCCGTCGGGGCCGAAGTGGTTGTACACGACGTCCAGGATGACGGCCAAGCCGCGGCCGTGGGCCCGGTCCACGAAGGCCCGGAAGTCGTCGGGCGAGCCGTAGAGCCGCGTCGGCGCGTAGAGGTTCACCCCGTCGTAGCCCCAGCCGAAGCGCCCGGGGAAATCGGCGACGGGCATCACCTCGATGACGGTGACCCCCAGGTCGGCGAGGCCCTGGAGCCGCCGCGAGGCGGCCTCCCAGGTGCCCTCGCGCGTGAAAGTCCCGACGTGCAGCTCGTAGAGCACGCGGCCCTCGCGGCGCGGCCCGCGCCAGGAGGCGTCCCGCCAGGGATACGCGCCGGGGTCCACGACCTGCGAGGGGCCGTGCGGCCCTCGCGGCTGGAAGCGGGACGCCGGGTCCGGGAAGGGCCCTTCGCCGTCGAGCCGGAAGCGGTACAGCGTCCCGGGCCGCGCGTCCGGGGCGGAGCCGGAGAAGCAGCCCCCGTCCTCCGCCTCGAGCTCCGGCCCCGGCGTCTCGCCGCCGGCGTCGTCCTCGAAAACGACGCGGACGCGGCGGCGCTCCGGGGCCCACACCCGGAAATGCACGCCGCGCCCCGGGGAGTACTCGGCTCCCGCGGCGAGGCGTCGCGCCGGGCTCGTCCTAGTCCTCATGGCCTCCCACCAGCATGGCCGCGCCGATCACCGGGAAAAGCTCCTGCGCGGGGATCGCGAGGCCGCCGCGCGCGAGGACCGGCCTGACCCGCCGATGGGTGTAGGCGTCGCGCAGCGAGCCGGCGCGGAAGGAGCGGGGCAGCGCGACGAAGGTCCCGTGCCAGGCGCCGGGCTCCTCCGGCAGGCGGTCGAAGAAGCGCGCGCCCGCGGCGATCAGGACGCGCCCGCCGCGGCGGCGCAGGAACGCGACGACGTGCTTCTCGCGGGGCCCGCGGACCTTCAGCGGCTCGTAGGCGCCCTTCAGGAAGAGATCCGGCGCGCGGCGGCGCAGACGCAGCCCTTCGCGCAGGAGGAACATCTTGACGCGGCCGTCGTCCATGCGCGCCGCGAGCTCGCGCACGACCTCGACGCGGGGCCGGCCCTCCGCGAGGAGCCGGCGCAGCCCGGCGAGCGCCGCGGCCCGGCGCTCGAAGTCGACGGGAAGGCGGTTGTCGGGGTCGGTCAGCCGGTAGTTCCAGAGCTCGTCGCCCTGATAGACGTCGACGGGCCCCGGAGAGGCGAGCCTCAGCGTGAGCGCCGAGAGGGCGCTGCGCTTGCCGAGCGCCGAGATCCGCCGCTGGAACGGGGAAAAGACCTTCAGGAAGGCGTTGTCCTCGCCGCGGCTCAGGATGTTCCGCAGGAAGCGGTCCACGGCCTCCTCGTATTCGCCGTCGGGCCGGAGCCAGTCGGTGCGCCGCTTGGCCTCGCGGACCGACTTCTTGACGTAGGCGCGGACGCGCTCGGCGAAGTCGGCCCCGTCGGCGCGGCGCTCGTCGTCGGGCCAGCAGCCGAGCAAGGTCTGATAGATGAAGTACTCGGTGTCGCGGTCGGGCTCGAGCGCGCCGTCGAGCAAGGTCTTGTGCCTCTCGTTGTGGCCCGCCCAGCGCGCGGCTTCCGTCTTCCACGCCGCCGGGACCTCGCTGAGCGCGTCGATGCGCAGCCGCACGTCCTCGCTGCGCTTGGCGTCGTGCGTGGTCGCCGCGGCGAGCGAGCCGGGCCAGCGCCGGGCGCGCTCCTGGTTCAGGCGGTGGAACTCCGGCGCGGATTCCCCGAAGCGCCTGGGATCGCCTCCGACCTCGTTCAAGGAGACCAGCCTGTGGTCGATGTAGAACGCGGTGTCCTCGAGGCCTTTCGCCATGACGGGAGCCGTCAGCTGCTGGAAGCGCAGGACGAAGTCCCGGAACGCCGCCCTCCGTTCCGGGTCGGCGCGCGGCTCGGCTCTCAGGAGCAGGACGTCCTCGAGGAGGTCGAAGACGCCGGAGCCCAGGTCCGGCGCCGCCCCGCGCGCCCGGGCCAGGGCCGCGGCGATGTAGCGCCGGTCGCTTTCCGAAGGAAATCGCGCCCGCGGCGCGATGTAGGTGCGGTAGACCGGGAAGCAGGCGATCGCCTCGCGCACCGCGGCCGTGAGGCTGCGCTTCGTGAAGTCCCGGTACGCTCGATTCGACTCCGCGAGCTCCGACAGGCGGTGGCCGAGGGCCTCGATCTCTCCGGCGAGGTAAGTCTCGAGGAAGAGGCGCTTGGCCGCGTAGACGAGGGCCGCGACGTCCTTCCTCCGTCCGATGAAGTGCTCGTAGGCGGCGTCCATCGCCGCCTCGCCGGCGCGGTCGACGAACAGGCCGTTGAGCGAGTTCAGGAAGTCGTAGCCGACCGTCCCCCGCACGCGCCAGTCGTCGCGCAGCGGCTCGCGCCGGTCGAGTATCTTCTCGGCGACGACGAAGAGCGGCGCGGCCTCGCGGAACTCCTCCTCGGAGAGGGCCGCGGCGGCCTCCTCCGGCGGGATGCCGGCGCGCTCGAGACGGCGGCGCAGCCAGCCCTCTTGCAGCCGCGCGAAATAGCCGGGCGGGTCGTACAGGCCGTCCGGATGGTCGATGCGCAGCCCCTGGACCTTGCCCTCCTCGAGCAGCCTGAACACGAGGCGGTGGAAGAGCTCGAAGACCTCGGGCTTCTCCGAGCGCACGGCCGCGAGGTCGTTGAAGTTGAAGAAGCGCCGGTAATTGATCTCGTCGGAGGCGGCGCGCCAGTGCGCGAGCCGGTAGACCTGGAGATCGAGCAGGCCCTCGAGGAGGTCGAAGCTCGCCGGCACGCCCTTCCTCCCGTTGAACGCGGCGAGGCAGCGCGCCGCGCGCCGGGACGCGGCCGGCCCGACGGCGCCGGCTCGCTCGTACAGGTACGACAAGGAGGACGGCGCGAGCGGGAAGCTCAGGTTCCGGTAGGCGATCGAGAAGCGGCCGTCGGCGTGGACCAGCCGGATGAGCCCCTCCTCGAGGACTTTCCCGAAATAATCCTCGAGCACCGGCAGCAGGATCCGCCCCCGCAAGGCCGCCTTGGGCGGGTCCCAGTCGATGTCGAAGAAACCCGCGAAGCGCGACCGCCGGCCGTGCTCGAGGACGTCCCGCCAGTACGGGTTCTCCGCGATGCCCATGTGGTTGGGGACGATGTCGGCGACGTGCCCCAGCCCCGCCTCGGACAGCCGCGCGCACAGGGCGTCGAAGTCGCGCTCCGACCCGAGGCCCGGGTCGAGGGCAGTCGGATCCGTGACGGCGTAGCCGTTGGCGCTACCCGCCGCGGTCTTGAAGTAGGGGGAGAAGTAGAGCGCGTGGATCCCGAGGTCTCGGAGGTAGCCGGTCAACTCGGCGGCGCGGCGAAAGCCGGTCCGCGGCGTCAGCTGCAGCCGGTACACCGAGGCCGGCATGTAAGCCGCGGCGAGCTCCGCGCGCAGGATTCGTCGGGCGGCCTCGCGGGCGCCGGCCGCCGTGACGGCGGTCACGCCGGGGCGCCTTCGCGCGGCGCCGACAGGCGGAACACCGCGAGCGAGCGGCCCTCGATGCGATAGGGCTCCTGGGGCGGCGAGGACAGGGGGACGGGCGGATCGACGGCGGTGTCGAGCACCCGCTCCCAGACCCCGGGCCGCTCCGACGGCCGCTCCTTGAACTCGGCCGGGGCGGGGTCGGAGTTGATGAGGATGAGCAAGGTGTCGCCGCGCGCCCGGGTGCCCTCGTCGTCCACTTCGTCGATGCCGCCCTCTCCGAGGCGCACGCCGAGCGTGCGGATCGCGGGGTCGTCCCAAGCCTCCGGCGTCATCTCCTTGCCCGAGGGCTCGAACCAGAAGATGTCCTTGAGGCCGTGCAGGCCGCGTCCCGTGAAGAAGGTCCGGCGGCGCAGGACGGGCTGCGCGGCCCGCAGCTCGAGCAGGCCGCGCACGAAGGCGGCGAAACGCTCGCCGGCGGCGTCGAGCGTCCAGCTCGTCCAGCTCAGCTCGTTGTCCTGGGCGTAGGCGTTGTTGTTGCCCCGCTGGGTGCGGCTCAGCTCGTCGCCGCCGAGGATCATCGGGACTCCCTGCGACAGGAGCAAGGTCGCCATGAGGTTGCGCTTCTGACGCTCGCGCAGCGCGAGCACCGCGGGGTCGTCCGTGGGCCCCTCCGCGCCGCAGTTCCAGCTCTTGTTGTCGTCGGTCCCGTCCTTGTCGCCGTCCTTGTTGGCCTCGTTGTGCTTGCCGTCGTAGCTCACGAGGTCCTGCAAAGTGAAGCCGTCGTGGCAGGTGATGAAGTTGACGCTGGCGCAGGGCTTGCGGCCGCTGTGCTCGTACAGGTCGCTGCTTCCCGCGAGCCGCGTGGCGAACTCCGCCATGCGCGTCGACCGGTCCTTCCAGAGGGCGCGGACGGCGTCCCGGTAGCGCCCGTTCCACTCCGCCCAGCCGAGGGGGAAGTTGCCGACCTGGTAGCCGCCCTCGCCGAGGTCCCAGGGCTCGGCGATGAGCTTCACGCGCGACAGCACCGGGTCCTGGTGGATGATGTCGAAGAACGCGCTCAGGTGGTCGACCTCGTACAGCTCCCGCGCGAGGGCGGAGGCCAGGTCGAAGCGGAAGCCGTCGACGCGCATCTCCGTCGTCCAGTAGCGCAGGCTGTCCATGATGAGCTGCAGGACGCGCGGCTCCCTCATGTTCAGCGAGTTGCCGCAGCCCGAGAAGTCGGTGTAGTAGCGCGGGTCCTCGGCCAGGCGGTAGTAGGCCGCGTTGTCGATGCCGCGCAGGCTCAGCGTCGGCCCGAGCTGGCTGCCCTCCGCGGTGTGGTTGTACACGACGTCGAGGATCACCTCGATGCCCGCCGCGTGCAGGGAGCGCACCATCTCCTTGAACTCGACGACCGCGTTCGACGGGTCGACGGCGTAGGCGCTGTGCGGGGCGAAATAGCTCAAGGTGTTGTAGCCCCAGTAGTTCGTCAGCCCCTTCTCGAGCAGGTGCCGGTCGCGCAGGAAGTGCTGCACCGGAAGCAGCTCGAGGGAGGTGATCCCGAGCGAGCGGAGATGCTCGACGACCGGCTTCGAGCCGACGCCCGCGTACGTGCCCCTCACGGCCTCCGGCAGGCCGGGATGGAGCTTGGTCAGGCCTTTCACGTGCGCCTCGTAGATCACCGTCTTGTGCCAGGGGATGCGGGGCGGCGCGTCGCCGCGCCAGTCGAAGACGTCGTCGGCCACGGCGCTGAGCATGCCGTACGGCGCGGAGTCGCGCGGGTCGTTGGAGAGGTCCGCCTTGGGGTCTCCGATGCGGTAGCCGAACAGCGAGTCGTCCCACGACAGGTCCCGGCCCACCGCCTTGCCGTAGGGGTCGAACAGGATCTTGCTCGGGTTGAAGCGGTGCCCGGCGGCCGGCTCGTAGGGGCCGTGGACGCGGTAGCCGTACAGCTGGCCGGGCTTGAGCCCTCGGCGATAGCCGTGCCAGACCATGTCGGTCTGCTCGGGCAGCGGGAAGCAGTCCGTCTCCTTCGTCGCGTCCGGCGAGTCGAAGAGGCAGACCTCGACGCGGGCGGCGTTCCGGGAGAAAAGGGCGAAATTGACGCCGGCTCCGTCGTAGCTGGCGCCCAGCGGGTACGGCCTGCCCGGCGCGATCGGCTTCAGGGCGGCGCTCGGGCGCGGGGGCGCGGCGGCGTTGGTCATGGCGCGATTATAAGAACCGGCCGCGGCCGGGAGCCATGGACGCCGTGTGACCGTTTTTTCGCCGAGCTACGCCCGCGGCAGCGGGCGCCGCGCTCCCTCGAAGCCCTTCCAGGGGTCCTTCTTCAGGCGCGGCAGGACGGTGCGCACGTCGAACCGGTCCGACCGCATCGAAGGCGTCAGCTCGGACCAGGCTAGCGGCGTCGCGACCGGGGCGCCGGGGCGCGCGCGGCGAATAGGCGCCGACGGCGGTCGCGCCGCGCTCGTTGCGCAGGTAGTCGATGAACAGCCGCCCGCGCCGGGCCGCCTTGTTGAGCCTGGTCGTGTAGAGGTCCGGAGCGTCGGCGGCCATGAGCTCCGCGAACGCCTTGCAGAACGCCTTCGCCGCGGGCCACGTCGCGCCCGGCTCCAGCGGCACCGCGACGTGCAGGCCCTTGCCCCCGGTCGTCTTCAGGAAGGCGGCGAGCCCCAGGGTCTCCAGGCGCGCGCGCTTCCTCCTCCGCGGTCCGCGGCCGCCCGCCCTTGTGCCGCCGGGTGGAATGCTCCATGGCTCCTCCGTGCGCTTTTATCGATGATAGCCGGCGCCGGGGCGCAGGTTCCATGGACGCCGCGAAAAGCCTTCATGACGGCGCTTTATGTAGACTGTAGGCGTGAAATCATTCGACGACCTGAAGCTGTCCGCTCCCCTGGCCCGCGCGATCGCGGAGCTCGGCTACTCGGCCCCGACGGACATCCAGAAGGAGGCGCTGCCGATCCTGCTCGGCGTCCCCACCGACTTCATCGGCCAGGCGGCCACCGGGACCGGCAAGACCGCGGCGTTCGGCATCCCGCTGCTCGAGCAGGTCGACGCGGCCAAGAAGCACGTCCAGGGCCTGATCCTGTGCCCGACGCGCGAGCTCGCCGTCCAGGTCTCCGGCCAGATCAACCTCTTCGGCAAGCACAAGGGCGTCAAGGCGGTCCCGATCTACGGCGGCGCGAGCTACGCCGCCCAGCTCGACGGCCTGAAGCACGGCGCGGCGATCGTCGTCGGCACGCCGGGCCGGATCATCGACCTCATCGACCGGGGCGCGCTCAGGCTCGCGGGCGTGAAGACGGTCGTCCTCGACGAGGCCGACGAGATGATCTCGATGGGCTTCAAGGAGGATCTGGAGAAGATCCTCAAGGCGACGCCGCGGGAGACCGGCCACATCTGGCTGTTCTCCGCGACGATGAGCCCGGGCGTGCGGCGCGTGGCCGACGCCTACCTGCGCAAGCCCAAGCAGGTGCAGATCAACCGCGGCGAGATGCTGTCGACCACCGTCGAGCAGGTCTACTACCTCGCGCGCGAGTCGGACAAGGTGGACCTGATCGTCAAGATCATCGAGTCCGCCGACGAGTTCTACGGCCTCGTGTTCTGCCAGACCAAGGCCCTGGTCATGGACGTCCAGCAGGCCCTGACGGTCCGCGGCTACAAGGTGGACTCCCTGCACGGCGACAAGTCCCAGCACGACCGCGACCGCACGATGAACGCCTTCCGCGAGAAGAAGCTGACCCTGCTCGTCTGCACCGACGTGGCCTCGCGCGGCCTCGACGTGAAGGAGCTCACGCACGTCATCAACTTCTCCATCCCGCGCGAGATGGACGTGTACGTCCACCGCATCGGCCGCACCGCGCGCAGCGGTAAGGCGGGCCTGGCGATCAGCCTCGTCAGCCCGAGCAACCGGCACATGATCAGCCGCATCGAGCACATGACCAAGAGCCGGATGAAGGAGGGGAAGATCCCCACCCGCCAGGAGATCGGCGCCCGGAAGGTGGCCAAGATCCTGACCGCCTTCCAGGAGAAGGACAAGTACTTCCGCGCCGCCGAGTTCCTCGGCCCCGACTGGGAGCTGGCCACGGACGAGATGGATCTCAAGGAGATCATCGCCCGCTTCCTGTGCCTGCTCACGCCGGAGACCTTCGAGGACGCCAAGCCCGCCGCCCCGCTTCCTTCAATAGCGGCCAAGCCCCCGTCCCCGTACCACCGCAAGCCCGATCACAAAGGGCAATACAAGAAGCGGCCTCACTGAGCCGGCATCGTCGGAGCGGGGGCCGTCTCGACGCCGAGCGCCTTCATCACCTCGTCCGCGTCCTTGTACTCGACGTTGTTCTTGAGCTTCTTGTTGATGCAGGCCTTCTCCGACTTGGGGAACTCGTCGGGCATCTCTTTCTTGCACGCCTCCTTGATCGCCTTGCCCTTCGCGGGGTAGGTCACGTGCATCTCAAGGTGCTGCTTCAGCTTCACCGTGTCGCTGAAGACGCAGGCCTTGTCTTCCTTCGCGGACGCGGACCCGGCCGCCGCCAGCAGTCCGAGGACGAGCATCGAGCCGATCATCGTTTTCATTTTTCCTCCTGAGTTGAGCGACGACGGAGGCTATCAAAGGGGCCTCGGGGCCGCCATGCACGCGGGGTAAAGGTCTCGTGATGGGTTCAGGGGTTGTCGAGCTTGAGGGTGAGGCACTTGGTCCCGCCGCCGGCCTTCATGAACTCGCCGAGCCCGAAGGCGGCGCTGCCCAGCCCGGCGCCGGCCAGCTTCCGCTCGAAGCTCTTGAGCGCGCAGGAGGAGACCGCGACGCCGTCGATCAGCATGCAGTTCGCGGCGAAGTCCTCGGCCTCCTCGAGGCTCAAGGCGACGCGCTTCTCCGACGGCGCGAGCGCCTCGATGGCCGCGCGGCCGTCGCGGCTGAAGGCCTGCGGGTAATACAGCACGACGTCGCCCAGCGGCGCGAAGCAGGTATCCAGGTGATAGAACCGCGGGTCGACCAGCTCGAGCGACAGCGGGCTCACTCCGAGCAGGTCCCGCACCTCGGCGTGGCTCTCGAGGGAGGTGCGCTGCCCGTAGCCGATGCACAGCGTGCCGCGGAAGAAGAGCGCGTCGCCCTCGCCTTCGAAATGGTTCTTGACGGCGAGGGTCTCGAAGCCGTGGCCCTCGAACCAGGCCTTGAAATGAGCGGTCTCGGGCCGTCGCTGCGCCGGGCGGAACGAGGGCAGGACGACCTTCTTCCCGAACACGAGGCCGCCGTTGGCGGTGAAGACGAAATCCGGAAGGCCCCGGGGCTGGTCCACCAGCTCGACGTCGACCCCCGAGCGGCGGTAGAGGTCGTAGAGGCGCCGCCACTGGCTCAGCGCGCGCCGGGAGCGGGCCTGGTTCCCGATATGCATCCACGGATTGATCTCGTAGGCGATCTCGAAATGGTCCGGGCGGGACATCAATACTCGCATGGGCCGAGGCTATCAAAGCGGCCGCCGGGCGCCCATGCCCGCCCGGTAAAGCTTTCTTGATAGAATGCCCGCGTGCGGATGAATCCCCTCGGCCGGTCCGGTCTCCAGGTGTCCGCGCTCTCGCTGGGCACGATGAACTTCGGCGCGGACTGGCACGGGGTGGGGGCGATCGACGACAAGACCGCGTCATCCTTGATCGACCTCGCGCTCGAGCGGGGCGTCAACCTCATCGACACCGCCGACATCTACGGCCGCGGCGCGGCGGAGGAGATGCTCGGCCGGATACTCAGGAAGCGGCGCAGCCGCTTCTTGATCGCGACCAAGGTGCTCGGCCGGATGGACGAGGGCGACCCGTCTACGGGCGGCCTCTCCGCGCGCTGGATCAAGAAAGCCCTCGACGCCAGCCTGAAGCGCCTGAAGACCGATCACGTCGATCTCTACATGCCGCACGGGTGGGACCGCGAGGTCCCCCTCGAGGAGAGCCTCCGGGCGCTGGAGGCGGCGGCTGAGGCCGGCAAGGTCCGCGTCCTCGGCTGCTCGAACTTCTCCGGCGAGCAGCTGGTCTCCGCGCGCGGGCGCTTCGCCTTCGACCAGGTGCAGTACAGCCTCGCCGCGCGCTTCGCGGAGAACGACCTCGTGCCGGTCGCGGAGCGCGACGGGGTCTCGCTGGTCTCGTGGAGCCCGCTCGCGGGGGGGCTGCTCAGCGGCAAGTACGCGTCGGCGGCCGCGTCCGGACGCCGCGCGGGCGCGGACGCCTTTCCTTACGTGGAGCCGCAGCGCGGCGCGGCCCTGGTCAAGGTCCTCCAGGCGGTCGCCGCGCTCGAGCGCTCGACCTGCGCGCAGGCGGCCCTCGGCTGGATCATGGGCAAGCCGTTCGTCGCGAGCGCGACGCTCGGCGCGCGCACGCCGGCCCAGCTGGCCGAGCTCCTGGACTCGAAGCCTCTTTCGCCGCGCGCGGCGGCCCTGCTCGACCGCGCCTCGGAGCTATGTTCACGGCCCTGAGCCACCGGAACTTCCGGCTCTTCTTCTTCGGCCAGTTCGTCTCCCTGGTCGGATCCTGGATGCAGAACACCGCGCAGGCCTGGCTCGTCTATCGCCTCACGAGGGACCCGCTGATGCTCGGGCTCGTCGCGCTGGTCGGCCAGCTTCCGGTGCTCGTCCTCGGCTTCTACGCGGGCTTCGCGGTGGACCACGCCGACCACCTGCGCCTCGTCAAGCGCACCCAGCTCCTGGCCATGGTCCAGGCCTCGCTGCTGGCGCTCCTGACCTGGGGCGGGCGCATCGAAGTCTGGCACGTGTTCCTGCTCTCGTTCGGGCTCGGCGTGGTCAACGCGTTCGACATGCCCGCGCGCCAGGTCCTGATCGGCGAGCTGGTGCCCGTCGACCACCGGCACAACGCGATCATGCTCAACTCGACCGTCGTCAACGCCTCGCGCATCGTGGGCCCGGCGCTCGCGGGGCTGGCCATCGCCTACGCGGGCGAGGCGGGCTGCTTCGGGATCAACGCGCTCAGCTACGTGGCGGTCCTGTTCGCGCTGAAGGCGATCCGCGGCGTGCGCCAGCCGCCGCCTCCGGAGCCGCGCGGCGGGCCGTGGCAGGAGATCGGCGACGGCATGGCCTACGCCTTCGGCCGCGAGCCGATCCGGCTCGTGCTGATGGCCCTCACGGTCGTGGGCATCGTGGGCCTCCCGGTCTACACCTTGATGCCGGTCTTCGCCGAGGACGTCCTCCATTCGGGCGCGAAGGGCCTCGGCATCCTGTCCTCGTTCTCGGGCGTCGGGGCGATGATCGGGGCCCTGGCCCTGGCGCGGCGCCGGGGCGCGGAGGGCGTGGGCGCGGCGATCGTCTCGGGCTCGGCCGGCCTGGCCGTCGCGCTGGCCTGCATGGCCTGGTCGACCCATTTCTGGCTGTCCTGCCTGTTTATGGCGATGATCGGCTGGTTCGCCATCCGCGTGCTGGCCGGGGCCAACACGGCGCTCCAGGAGCTGTCGGACGACCGGCATCGCGGCCGCGTCATGAGCTTCTACTCCATGATCTTCATCGGCCTCTCGCCGCTGGGGAGCTTCGTCGCGGGCGGCCTCGCCTCCCGGTTCGGCGCGGCCTGGACCACCACGGGCATGGCCCTGGGCATGGCCGCGCTCGCCGCGGGCTACGGCCGGCGCATGAGGCGGATATAGGCCTTATGGCCCAATTCGAGATGGGTCCTTGGGCTCTCACCGCCGGGCCCCGTCGGCCCGTGCGCCGGGGCGGCCGGGCGGCTACAATGTCGATATGAGTTCCATGGAGATGTACGTCAAGTTCATGTTCACCCTCACGGTCGGCCTCGTGGGCGTCGGCATGGTGCTCAAGACCCTCCTCGAGACGATCCTCCACGAGTGGGACGCGGTCGGCGAGATACGGGCCGGCTGGCGTTCGATGTTCCACGCCCGCCCTTACGCGGATTCGGTGCGCGCCGAGGACATCCTGATGGAGATCGAGCGCGATCACGTCAAGCGCCGCACCCCCGCGCACGAGCTCGACCGGCGCCGCGAGGCGCTGCGCGACCTGCGCGAAGCCGAAAGCCGCCTGTCCTCTCCCGCCGTCGCCGAAGTCGCGTAAGCCCGGACCTCGCTGGCGCGGCCGCGACGCTTTCGGTACACTGAGTCATGAGCCTTGAAACACGCGTGTCCGCGTGGCGCTTCCAGCGCCGCCGGGCCCTCGCTCTCGAAGCCGCGGCCCGCGTCCTGGGCTGGGGGCTCGCCGCCGCGGCGGCCATGGCCGCGGCCGACCGCCTCCTTCCCCTGCCGCAGCCGCTGCGCCTCGCGGCCTGGCTGGCGGGGGCCGCGGCGCTCGCCGTCCACGCCTGGCGCGGCCTGATCGCCCCCTGGCGCGCGGTCGATTGGGAGTCGGTCTTCGCCGACGCCGCCCGCCGCTGGCCCGAGACGCGGGCGATGCTCTCCCCGGCCTGGGCGCTGCGCTCCGAGAGCGGCGGCCGGGACGTGTCCGCCGAGCTGCGGCGCGAGCATCTCGCGAGGGCCGACGCGCTGGCGGCGGGGCTCCCGGAGTCGCCGCTGTACTCCTGGACGCCGTCGCGCGCGGCTCGCGCCGGCGCGGCCGCCGGCGCGGCGGCGACGCTGGCCCTGTGCCTGGCCGCCGGGGCGCGCGGCTCCTGGACGCGCGTGCTGGCGCCCTGGCGCGACGCGCCGCTCGACCGCCTCGTCGTCCTCCTTCCCGGCGACGCGAGCGTGGATCAGGGAGCGTCGGCCGTCCTGACCGCGCGCCTGACGCCCGAAGGCTCGGCCGCGGGCCTGCGCGGCGCGGACCTCGCGCTCGAGACCCGCGGCGAGGGCGGAACCTGGAGGGCGGCGTCGTGGGACGCCGTGGACGCGGTCTCCGGCTCGTTCGAGACGGGCGCCCTGGCCGGGCCGCTCGAGTATCGCGCCCGGAGCCGGGGCCTCGTCACCTCCGCGCGGCGCCTGCGGGCCGTGCCGGCCCCGCGCCTCGAGGACGCCAAGGCGGTCGTCCACGGCGCCCGCGGCGAGCGGACCTTCGTCCTCGGCGTGGACGCTCCGGTGCGCGCCCGGCGCGGCGACTGGGTGACGGTGCAGGGCGGCTCCGCCGCCCCGCTCGCGTCGGCCGCGCTGCGGCTGTCCGCGCTCCCGGCGCCGCTGCCGATGCGGGAGGACCGCGGCACGTGGTCGGCCGGGTTCCTGGCTCAGGAGGACGCGACCCTGTCCTTGGCCCTCGTCTCGGCGGACGGCCGGAGCGATCCCTCGCCGCCCGTCTACGCGCTGAGCGTCCTCGGCGACGGCAAGCCGACGGTCGAGCTCCTGTCGCCCCAGGTCCCGCTGCAGGCCGGGCCGCGGGACACGGTGACGATCGCCTACTCCGCGCGCGACGACGGCGCCCTGACGCGCCTGGAGCTCGTCGTCGCCCCCAGGGGCGCGGCGATCCGCCGGCGGGCGCTGCCGATCGACCGCGGCTCCTCGGAGACGCTCGGCGACGCCGTCCTCGCGCTGCGCGACCTCGCCCCGGGCGGCGCGGTCGAGTTCTGGCTCGAGGCGTCCGACGACGCGTCGCCTCCCCAGACCGCGCGCTCCGAGAAAGGCTCGGTCGACGTCGTCGACGTCGACGCGGAGCACGCCGAGGCGCTCGCGGCGCGCGAGCGGGCTCTCGCCGCGCTCGATCGCGCCGCCGCCGCGGCAGAGGCGGCCGCGAAGGCCGCCGCCTCCGGCGACGAGGACGCCGCGCGCGAGGCGGCCCGTCCCGTGAACGGCCTGTGGTCGGCCGCCGCGGGCGCCCTGATGGCGTGGAACGACGCGATGCGCGACGACCCGCGCGCCAACCCCGGCCTCGCCGACCAGGCCGCGGCCGCCGCCGAGAGCCTGGCCGCCGCGGGCATGGAAGGCCTTCCCAAGGCCGAGGCCGCGCTCAAGGAGCGCGACCTTCCCCGGGCCGCCCGCGAGCAGTCCGCGCTGGCCGAGCAGGCGCGCGCCGCGTCCTCCGCCCTGCGCGCGGGCGCGAGCGTGCAGAACACCCAGGACATGTCCGACCGCGCCTTCGACGCCGAGCGCGAGGGCCGCGCGCTGGAAGACTCCATCGAGCGCCTCAAGGAGAAGCTGTCCCCGGCCGAGGCGGCCGACCTGCAGAAGGCGCTGTCCTCCGTGGACGCGGCCCTCGAGGAGCTGCGGCGGTCCATCGAATCCCTTCCGGTCGCCTCCGAGGAGACGGCCAAGGTCCGCGAGCTCCCGCTCGAGGGCGCGCGCGAGGCGGCGTCCGCCCTGCGCCGCGCCCTGCAGAGCGGCGACGCCGCCGGCGCCGCGAAGGCGGCCAAGGATCTGGCGGAGAAGCTGTCCCGCGTCGCGAAGGGCCTGCGCGAGTCGGGCAAGCGCGCCGCCCAGTCCCAGGCGGGAAAGGCCAAGGAGTCGGCCGGACGCGTGGCGCAGGCCTGGCGCGAGGCCGTGGCGCGCCAGGAGAAGGCCGTCGAGGCCGCGCGCCGCCGCGAGAACGCGCGCCTCGCGGCGACGGTGCGGGCGCAGAAGGAGCTGCTCCTCCAGACGCAGGACGCGATCGACACGGCGCTGGCGTCCGCGCCCGCGGCCGAGGCGGAGCGCGCGGCCCGCGCGGCGCGGGAGCGCCTCAAGGCGGGCCGGGCGGACGAGGCGGTCCGGCTCATGCGCGCCGCCGCCGGCCAGTCCCGCCAGGCGTCCCTGTCCGACCGGGCGCGCGCCGCGGCGCACGAGGCGTCCGCGAAGGCCCTCGACGACGCCGCCTCGGCGCTCGAACGCGGCGTCGGCGGCCCCGCCCTCGACCCGGCCGCGACGCGCGAGGCGGCCGACATCCAGGCGGCGGCGCGGGAGTCGGCCGCGCGCCTGCGCCGCGTGGTCTCCGACGCGGCCGGCGTCCTCGGCGTCATGCCCGGCGGCCCGGCGCGCCGCATCGACGACGCGATGTCCGAGCAGGAGGCGTCCGAGGGCCTGCGGCGCGGCGAGGCCGCGCTGGCGATCCTCCAGGACGACGACGGCGCCTCCGAGGACGAACCCGGCGGCGGCACGGGCGGCGGCGGCGACCCCCTGAGCCGGCCCTTCGACATCCCCGGCGGCGCCGTGCGCTCCGCGCCGCGCGGCGCGCGCGGCAGCGCGACCGGCCGCGTGCGCCTGCCCTCCGCCGACGAGTACCGGCCCCCGCGCGAGCTGCGCGAGGAGCTCGAGCGCTCCCTGCGCGAGCCCCGCCCCGCCGCCCACGACTCCGCGATCAAGGAATACTTCCGTCGATTGACCCGATAGGGGGGACGGTGTCAGGTTCGCAAATTCGTCGAATTCTCACTCGGGCGGGGCGGAGAGTCGACGTCCGTCGGGGACGGGCGGGATTGGCCCCGCCCTCCGGGATAGACGCGACAATGACGGACATGGTCGCGTCAATCCCAAGCCCCTCCGGACGTCGACTCTCCGCCCCGTTCCCGAATTCAACGAATTTGCGAACCTGACACCAGGCGCGGGCGTCACCTGGCGTAGTGCGTTAGCTATAATCAGGGCATGTCATTCCAAGGGACCATCGAGGCGAACTGTCCGAACTGCACGGACGGGTTCGACGCTCCGATCTGGAGCTTCGTGCACGGCGGCAAGGACCCGATCCTGCGGGACCAGGCCAAGGCGATGGAGTGCAACCTCCTGCTCTGCCCGTCGTGCGGCGCGGCCTTCCTGCCCGAGGCGGCGTGGATCTACTACGAGCCGGATGACGAGATCCTCGCCTTCGTGTTCCCCCTGACGTTCAAGGCCGAGGAGGCGAAGTGGCGCGAGAAGATGTCGGCCGACTTCGCCGCGATGCGCGGCGCGCTCGGGGACCATCTGCCGGTCGGCCACGAGCCCGAGGTGTTCTTCGGTCCCGAGGGTCTCGCGCAGCTCCTCGAGTTCGAGGACTGGCGCCGCGACGAGCGCGACGTCATGGCGTTCTTCGCGAAAGACCTCAAGCTCGGCGTCTACCGGGCGAGCCCGTCGTGGGCGCGCGAGAACGCCGCCCCGTCCTGGCTCCCGTACGAGGGCAGGAAGCCGACGCGGGAGTCGGTCATCGCGGGGATCAAGAGGATCCTCGCGGCCAACGACCGCCTCACGGCGTGGGCCGATTACCTCGCGAAGCTGGAGAAGGACCCGTCGGCGGGCCTGCCGCCCGCCGCGCTGGCGGCGGATTGAGCGGAGCCATCACGCGGGTCGCCGTCCCCGGCGAGGCGGCGAAGATCCTGGCGCCGCTGGCCGCGGAGGCGCGCCGCCGCGCGACGCCGCTGTACGCCGTCGGCGGCCCGGTCCGCGACTGGCTGCTGCGCCGCCCGAACTTCGACCTCGACCTGACCGTCGCCGGCGATCCCGATCCCATCGCCTCCGCCGCGGCCCGCCTGCTCGGCGGGACCGTCGAGGCGTTCGGCCGCTTCGGCACGCGCCGCGTCGTGTCGGCGGGGCGGTTCCGCGTGGACGTGGCGACGACGCGCGCCGAGACCTATCCCGAGCCGGCGAGCCTGCCCGTCGTCGACGCGGTCCGCGTCCCCATCGAGCGCGACCTGTTCCGCCGCGATTTCACGGTCAACGCCTTGGCCGTGCGCCTGGACGACGGCTCGCGTTCCTTGACCGATCCGTACGGCGGGCTGCGCGACCTCAAGGACCGCGTCCTGCGCGTGCTCCATCCCGCGAGCTTCCACGACGACCCGACGCGCGTGTTCCGCGCCGCGCGCTTCCTCGCCCGGCTCAAGTACCGTGCGGCCCCGGGCATGGTCGACGAGGCCCAGGACGCGCTGGCCGCGGGCCACGCCGCCAAGCTCTCGCCGCACCGCCTGCTCCACGAGCTCGTCTCCCTGCTGGGCGAGAGGGACCCCCGTCCGGCGTTCGCGCTCCTCAAGTCCTGGGGCTACCTGGACCTGATCCATCCCGACCTGCCGTGCGCGCTCGCCTTGCCCGCCGGGGTCGAGCCGCGCCTGGCGGCGCTGGCGCTGGCTCTGGGCGCGGAGAAGGGACGGGCGTTCGTCGACGCCTTCCCTCATCCCCACCACCTCCGAACGATCCTGCACGAGGCGCTGGCCCTGGCGTTCTCGGACAAGTCGCCGCGGACCGCGCCCGAGCCTCCGGTCGCCGCCGCCGTGCGCCGCTTCCTTCCGAAGGCGCCGCCGGCGGCGCTGAAGCCCTGCTTCCTGACGGGAGCCGACCTCATCGCGCTCGGCCACAAGCCCGGCCCCGAGTTCCACAAGCTGCTGGACGGGGCCGCGAAGCTGCAGCGCGCGGGGAAGCTCAAGACCCGCGCTGCCGCGCTCGCCTGGCTTCGTCCTCGGGGTTGATGGCGACGGCCGCCGGACGTGTTGCCCTTTTCGTTTTTTGCTTTTAAGCAGCGGGAACCGTAATAAAGGCCTTAAAGCGCGTCGTTCCGGCCTCCTGCTGCTTAAAAGCAACGAACCGGAAAGAGGACGGGTCCGATTGGCCGGTGTCGTCTTGATCCGTCGCGGGCGCCGGGAGAGCGCGCGCGGGGCTGGGCTTGGGGAAATCCACCGGCCAGCCTTGATGCGCCAGGATGCGACCCAGCTCCCGGTCGTCTTGGATGAGTGCCGTGAGAACCATGACGCCGCCGCACTTGACGCACAGCACGGGGCTGACCTCGAAGACTTTCTTCAGGCATGCCGCCCACGCGCGCGCCGAGGCGCGGACGGCCTGGCGCGCCGCTCGCTCGACCTTTCCCAACACCGTCACCAAGTAGCTAGATCGGCACCGCGGCGGCGCGAAGGATCAGGAGCCCCTCACGGCGTCGGGGGTCCCGGATCGTATTGCTCGTTCGCCGAGAAAACCGTCGCCCCGCCGCTTCCTCCCATCACATACACCCTGCCCGCGACGGACGCTCCGGCCGCGTTGTTGCGCGCTGTCGGCATGGGCGCCCGGGTCGTCCAAGCATCCGCCGACGGATCATACTCCTCGTTCACGTCCAGTCCACCCGACGAATTGGCTCCGCCGACGATATACACCTTGCCGCGCGCGACGGCTCCGGACCGAACGTTCCTGGCCGTAGGAGTCGGCGCCCGGGTCACCCAGGTGTCGGTTGCCGGGCTGTATCTCTCGTTGACGTTCAAGAAACCCGAATTGTTGCCTCCGTCGATCGCATAGATAGCGCCGTTGACCGCGGCCGCAACCAAGGTGCTGCGGGGCGTCGGCATAGGCGTCGCTGCGGCCCATGCGTCGGTCGCCGGGTCATAAACCTCGTTCGTCGCGACGATCCCGGATAAGGTGTTTCCGCCCAAAGCGTAGATCTTGCCGCCCGCCGCCGCCGCCGCCAGATCCTGCCGGCCCGTAGGCATGGGGGCCTTGGTCGTCCAGGCGTTTGCGGCCACGTCGTATTCGAAGTTCGTGTTCAAACCGACGAGAAAGGCGGTGCCGCCTCCCATGGCGTAGATCTTGTTTCCCACCGCCGCCGCGGACAGGGCGAGCCTCACGTCGGGCATGGGAGCCTTGGTCGTCCATGAGTTCGTCGCCCGGTCGTACTCCTCGTTCACGTTCGTGACGGTGAGAGAGTTCCCCGTCGGGCCGCCGATCACGTAGATCTTTCCTCCGACGACAGCCACCCCCGCTTGGTGCCTCGGTGTGATCATCGGAGCCTTGGTCGTCCAAGAATCCCCCGCCGCGCGCCCGGCAGCATGCGTTTCTTTGAGGGCAAGGCCTGCTCTCGATGCCTTTTGCTCGAGGTTCGAGAAGGCGCGCGAAAGCGCGTCGGCCGAGCGCTCGATCGAGGTGTTGGAGATATCATCGATAGGGGCGGGCATCTCGACGGCCCGCGCCGTGGAAAGTGCGAAGGCAAAGATTCCGCCACTCAAAGTGCGGGCGAGCAAATTGCGAATCGGGTGGGCTGATGCGTTCATGTTGTCTCCTGGAAACGCGAAGCTGAGCGAACTATGGGAAGATATTAGAACCCCAGTACGCGGAGACCAATCGCCGAAGAGCAATGTTATTATGTGGGAATTATGAGTAAGCGCCGACGCGAAGAGCATGGATGAGAGACGCGGGAGGCCGGAAAAAACGCGCGGTGAACGATCGGTCAGCGCTTCTCGGGCGCCGTCTCCATGAGCACGGCCGCAAACCGGGGATTGCCTTTGATCCCTTCAAGCCAAAGGCGCAACGGCTTGTCGACGACGGACAGCTTCATCTTGGGCAGGATCTGGAACCAGTCCGCCTCGCTGTCCTTGCGCGCGTAGACGGACTCGAAGGTCCACCGAGCACCCTCCTTAGAAAGGAGGCGCAGCAGACGGATATCGAAGTCCGTCTCGACCGGCTCCGCCTTGACCTGACCGGCCGCGAGGTCCGCCAGATTGCCGCGTATGAACTCCGTTTCATCCGGCGGCCCGCGCAATCCGTTGAGTTCGGGAACGGCCGGGGCACGCGAAGAAGTCGACAGGGCATAGGTCGCGCTCGAATATGCGAGGCCGAGTTCGCTCGATGAAGCCTCGAGGCAGCCCCCGCCGCGCACGCGTTCGAGGGCGGTCAGGATTTGACGACGGGCACGCGCTTGCACGCGAGGGTCGTAGGCGAGAAAGGTTCTGAAGCGTGACTCGACCCAGACGAGTCGGACGTAGCCGCGAAGATAATCCTGAGGTGCGGCGGCAAAGTGTCTCTTGACGCAGGCGATGATGAGCGGAGCGCGGGTCTCCCGGTCAATGCGGTCGGCCTCACGTTCGAGGTCGCCCTTCGCGAGAGACGGTCCGCCGTGGGCCCGCATCGCTTCCTCGGCGATCGCTGCCTCTAGCAGACGCATGAAGGCGGCCTTGCGGGAGGTCAAGGCGCCCTCTCCATAGCAGGCCTGGGCGGCCTGGTAATCCGAGAGGTCCTTCTCCGAAACGACGGGGCGCCCGTCGAGCAGTGCGACGGCCGTGTCCCTCGGCGAGGGCGCGGCCGCAGCGTGTCTCCCTGCGAAGAGCAACGACGCCCACACGATCGCCGCCGTTCGTATCATTGATTTGTGCGCTCCGCTCATGCGATCAGGTCGATGAAAGGATATATTACGCTCCGGTGGCGCGGCATCACATAACCGGAGAGTAACCTTCGGATGTTGGAATTATGGAGGGAGCGTACGCGCGGAGGCCGAACGATTTTTGAGGCGGTAGGCGCGGATGGGAAGGAAATGTAGTCCCCGGGACGAGACGGGGGCTACGAGATGGGGACAAACGAGGCGGCGGAGAAGGGGGGCTAAACCCTGGTTGAGCGGAGCCCGTCGGTTTCGTCAACGCGGCGGCCAGCAGAAGCCGCCTCATGGAACGACTTCGAATTCGACGGGGGGAGACTCGGCGTCGACTTTCGCGGAGATCGCGGTCTCGTCGAACACGAAGCGGAGGCGGTATTTTCCAGGCCGGTCGAAGGCCTCGTCCATATTGAGCTCGCGGAAACGGCCGCCGGCATCGTCGGGACGACCGGCGGGCGAGAGGGGCACACCTTCATACGATCAAGCTACCCCTTTTGTTCCGGCAGTCCGCGACGGCAGACCCCTGATCCATCCACCAAAAGGCCAGATCGCTCGATTTGGGCGAGCGGGAACGCCAGGTCGACCGATTCAGCCTAATCAGGCCCCCTTTCGGGAGTCGGCCGAAAGCGCTTCTGAACATACCGTTCCAACGCACGGTTCGTGATGCCTCAAGCGGACTAATCGGCCCGGCCCCGGCGCAATTTATATCTGGAATTACCCGTCGGGAAACGCTAGAATCGACGACGGAATGAAGCGCGCGGATGTCGTCTTTTCCGGCATGCGTCCCACCGGCCGTCTCCACCTGGGGAATTACTGGGGGGCGCTGAATAATTGGGTCGGCCTGCAGACTCAATACTCCTGCTTTTTCTCCGTCGTCGACTGGCACATGCTGACGACCGGCTACGACGACACCTCCAAGCTCCAGGAGAACTGCCGCGAGATGGTCCTCGACTGGCTCGCCGCCGGCCTCGACCCCGCGAAGTGCGTGATCTTCAAGCAGTCCGACGTCCCCGAGCACGCGGAGCTCGCGCTGATGCTGTCGATGGTGACGCCGCTCGGCTGGCTCGAGAACAACCCGACCTGGAAGGAGCAGCTCCAGGAGCTGGCGAAGACGAAGCATCAGATCGTCATCGATACGGGCGATGCCGACCCGAAAACCAGAAGATTGGTCGTGACGAGATCCGAGACGGTCGAAGTCGGCGGCAATGAGGCGCTGAGGACTTACGGTTTCCTCGGCTACCCCGTGCTGCAGGCCGCGGACATCCTCCTGTACCACGGCACGAAGGTCCCCGTCGGCCAGGACCAGCTGCCCCACGTCGAGCTGTCGCGCGAGATCGCGCGCAAGTTCAACCACGTCTTCGGCGAGGTCTTCGCCGAGCCCCAGCCGCTGCTGACGCCGACGCCGAAGGTCCCCGGCCTCGACTCGCGCAAGATGTCGAAGTCGTACGGCAACGCGATCGACATCTACGAGACCGAGAAGTCGCTCGAGAAGAAGATCAAGTCGGCCTACACCGACCCGAACCGCAAGACCGCGACCGACCCCGGCCACCCGCTCCCGTGCGTCGAGAACCCCCCGGGCTGCTCGGTGTACGCGCTGCACAAGCTCTACGCGGACACGGACTTCTACATGAGGCGCGGCGACGAATGCCGCGCGGGCCAGCTCGGCTGCGGCGCCTGCAAGAAAGACCTGCTGAGCGAGATGTCGGGCCCGTTCGCCGAGTTCCGGAAGCGTCGCGAGTCCTTCACCTCCGCTCAGGTCGACGCCGTCCTGATGCAGGGCGCTGAGAAGGCGCGCGCCGTCGCCAAGACGACGATGGTCGAAGTCCGCCGCGCGATGAGGCTCCGCTAAATGACCGAGAAGGCCTACGAAGTGTCGCTGGAGCTGTTCGAGGGTCCGCTCGACCTGCTGCTGTTCCTCGTCAAGAAGGACGACCTCGACATCCACAACATCCCGATCTCGCACATCACCAAGGAGTACCTCTCCTACCTCGAGCTCATGAAGGACATGAACCTCGACGTGGCGGGGGACTTCCTCGTGATGGCCGCGACCTTGATGGCGGTGAAGTCCCGCGCGCTGCTGCCCAGCGAGCAGAACGCCGAGGGCGACGAGGGCCCGAACCCCGCCGCGGAGCTCGCGCAGAAGCTGCTCGAGTACCAGAAGTTCAAGGAGGCCTCGAGGTTCCTGGCCGACCGCGCCGCCGAGATGGAGGGCGTGTTCTACCGCGGCGCGCCCCACTTCGAGGAGGCCGAGAAGTCCCCCAACGTCTCCCTGTTCGACCTCATGGCGCACCTGAAGGTCATCCTCGAGGGCGCGGAGGACGACTCCCAGGCCGTCGAGGGCGAGGAGTTCCCCATCGAGGAGAAGATGGAGAAGATCCTGTTCCTCCTCCAGGAACGGCCGATGATCCCGTGGGAGGAGCTGTTCGCCGACGAGCGCAAGCGGCGCGGCATCATCGCCTGCTTCCTCGCGATGCTCGAGCTCACCAAGCTGCAGAAGATCTTCATCCGCCAGGACGGCACCTTCGGCAGGATCAGCATCTTCAAGAAGGACGAGAACGCGGTCGAGGAAGCTCCGATCGCGGAGACCCTCATCGCGGAGGCCCTCGCCTCAGCGCCGATAGATCCGCCGCTGGAAAGTCACGCCGAGCCCGAACCCGTGGAGCCGCCGAAGGCGGAGCCCGAAGGAGAGACCGATGTCCAGCCCTGAAGCCGAGAACGCCGACGCCGAAACGACCGACGCCGCCGAAGCCCCGGCCGAGGCGACCGCCGAGTCCATCGCCGCCTCTGCGCCGGACGAAGCGCCCGCGCCGTCTCCCGCCAACGACCCGGCCCTGCTGCGACGCGCGCTCGAGGGCCTGCTGTTCATCACCGACCGCCCGCTGTCGGCCGGCGAGCTGTGCAAGCTCGTCAACGTGCGCGACCAGGACCGCATCGTCGCCTGCGTCGAGGACCTGCGCCGCGAGCTCGAGGAGCGCAACCTCGGCTACCGCCTGATCGCCGTCGCCGAGGGCTGGCAGATGGCGACGCGCCCGGAGCTGGCGCCGTACATGCGCAAGCTCTTCAGCGACCGCGCCACGATGCGGCTGTCGACGGCCGCGCAGGAGACCCTCTCGATCATCTCGTACAAGCAGCCGCTGACGCGCGCCGAGGTCGAGGAGATCCGCGGCGTCGAGGTCATCGCGGCTCTCGAGACCCTGCTCGAGAAGCGCCTGATCAAGGTCGTCGGCCGCAAGGAGACCGTCGGCCGCCCGCTGATGTACGGCACGACGATGGAGTTCCTGCGCCACTTCGGCCTGCGCAGCCTCGAGGATCTCCCGCCCTTGGACCGCTTCGCGCCCGCGGACGCCGCCGCCCCGGCCGCCCCGATCGACACCCCGCACGCCGCCGAGCGCCCCGCGCCCGAAGCGGAGACGATCGGCGAGCAGACGGAGGAGGCGGTCATCGCGGAGGCCTTGTCCGAGCATCCCGCGGAGGAGTCCGTCGCGGAGCAAACCGAAGAGGCCGTGATCGCCGAGGCCCTGTCGGAGCACCCCGCCGAAGCGCCTGAAGCCGCCGCGGAAGAGGCCCCGGAAGAAGAGGAGAAAGAGGGGCTCTGGCCTAAATAAAGTGAAGATCCTCGTCGCGGCCAGCGAAGCGGTTCCCTTCTGCAAGACCGGGGGGCTCGCCGACGTGGTCGGAGCCCTGACGCAGAGGCTCGGCGCCCTCGGCCACGACGTGTGCTTGTTCCTGCCGAAGTACCGCTCGATCCGCGCCGCGTCGCTCGAGGGGGGCATCGCCCACCCGATCAAGGTGCCGATCGCCGGCGGGTCGGTGGACGTGGGCCTGAGCTTCCTGCACCGGCGCGGCGTGTCCGTGTACTTCGTGGATTACCCGCTGTACTTCGACCGCGAGGGCCTGTACGGCAACGCCGGCAAGGACCACGAGGACAACGACCGCCGCTTCGCGTTGTTCTCCCGCGCGGTGCTCGAGGGCGCGAAGGCGATCGGCTTCAAGCCCGACGTGATCCACCTCCACGACTGGCAGACCGGCCTCGTCGCGGCGCACCTGAAGCGCCACTACAAGAACGACCCTCATTTCGCGGGCACGGGCTGCGTGTTCACCATCCACAACATGGCGTACCAGGGGAACTTCCCGCCCGCGGCGCTCGCGGCGGGCGGCTTCGGCCCCGAGGACTGGTCCTCGGAGGGGCTCGAGTACTACGGGCAGGTCAGCTATCTCAAGGGCGGGATCGTGCACGCCGACAAGCTCACGACCGTCAGCGCCGCCTACGCGCGCGAGATCCAGGAGTCGCCGGACCGCGGCTTCGGGATGGAGGGCCTGCTGCAGCGGCGCTCGAAGGACCTCCGCGGCATCCTCAACGGCATCGACCTCGAGGCCTGGGACCCGTCGCGCGACGCCTCCTTGGCCCGCAAGTTCTCGCCGGCCGACGCGGCCGCGGGCAAGGCGGCGTGCAAGGAGGCCCTGCAGCGCGAGTGCGGGCTCGAGCTGCGCGGCGACCGCCCGCTGATCGGCGTCGTGTCCCGCCTCGATTATCAGAAGGGGCTCGACATCGCGCTCGCCGCGCTCGAGCCGCGGCTCGACCGCTGCCAGCTCGTGGTGCTCGGCACCGGCGACCCCTCGCTGACCGAGATGTTCGCGGCGCTCGAGCGCCGGCACAAGGGGTCCGTGCACTTCCACCGGCAGTTCGACGAGCCCTTCGCCCACCGCATCTACGCGGCCTCGGACCTGTTCCTGATGCCGTCGCGCTTCGAGCCCTGCGGCCTCGGTCAGATGATCGCGATGCGGTACGGCGCGGTGCCCGTGGTCTCGCGCACCGGCGGCCTCAACGACACCGTGTTCGAGGAGCCCCGGGGCGGGCGGCCGGCCAACGGCTTCCTCTGCGAGCCCGGCGACGGCGCGGACCTGGCGCGCGCGCTCGACCGCGCGCTGGCCGGGTTCGGCGCCGCGGGCTGGGCCGCGCGCGTGAGCGCCGGCATGGCGGGGGATTTCTCCTGGGACCGCTCGGTCGAGGCGTACCTGGACATCTTCCGCGAGGCCCTGCCCGGGTGAGCGCCACGCGCTCGCGCGGCGCGCTGCTCGCCCTCCTGGCGGCCTCGGCGGCGGCGGTGTGGGCGACGCGCGCGCCGTCGGAGCGCGCGGTCCTGCCCTCCGTCGAAGCCGACGCGTTCGCCGCGCTGACCGGCCGCGCGCCGGCGTCCACGCCGGAGCTGTGGGAGCGGCTGAAGGCGATGGGCGTGGCGGCCGTGGTCCTGCGCGAGGAGACCGCCGCCGAGCTCGCCGCGCGCGGCGAGGCGCTCCACTTCTCCCGCGCCGAGGTCGAGAAATGGCGCGCGCTCGGCCTGGTCGCGCCCGGCGGCGGGCCGTCCCCGGACTCGCTTTGGACCAAGGACCCCAAGGTGATGTCGCGGCTGTCCGGGGCCCTGGCCGCGCGCGGCATCGACGCGTCGACCGTGACCTTGACGGCCTCCGGCGGCCGTTCCCTCGATCTTCCTCCGGGCGTCGACCTGACCCGCGTCCCCGCCGGGTTCGACCCCGAGACCGTGGCCGTCGTCTCGGCCGCGGGCCTCATCCCCGTCGCGGCGTCGACCAGCCCCTGGGCCTCGGTCGCGGGCCAGCGGCTCTGGATTCGGACCTTGCCCGTCTCCTCCCGGCGGCCGGCGCTGCTGCGCGCGGCGAACGGACGCGCGATGCGCCTGCTGGTCCTGCGCCCCGCGCCCGCGGCCGGCCTCGACGCGAACCTCGAGCGCCTGCGCGAGGCGCTGAAGGTCGTCAAGGGCGCGGATCTCCCGGGCGTGATCCCGGCCGCCGCGCCGAAGGACGAGAGCTCCCGCGCGGAGCGCGCGGCGAGGACTTTCCTGTTCTTCGTGATCGGCGTCCTGGGCCCGCTGCTCGCCGCGCGCGCCGGGCTCGCCGCCGAGCGGGCGGCCCGGGGCTGGTTCTCGGCCCGCGTCCCGCTCTCCGCGCCCGTGCCCGAGACCTTGACCGGCCTCGCCGCGGCGCTGGCGGCCGCCTCCGCCGCGGGCCTGCTGGCCTCCGCCGCGCTCGCGCCCGAGCGGCGCGAGGAGCTGGCCCGCGCCTGGACCCTGTGGACCTTGTCCGCGCCGATGATCGTGGGCGCGGCGGCGCTGTTCTCCCCGGAAGGCCCGAGCGCGCGCTCCCGCTGGAACGCCCCGCTGCGCCTGCGCGACCTCGCGACGGCGGTCGTCCTGATCGCGGCGCTGTTCGGCCTGCTGGCGCCGCGCGCGGCCCTGCGCGCCGCCGGCATGTGGGAGTCCGTGGACCGGCTCTCTGCCGCCGCCGACGCGCTCTGGTGGTGGCCGTGGCGCTGGCGCGAGATCCTCATCGGCACGCCGAGCCTGGCGGTCGCCCTGATCCTCATCGGCCGGCGCGAGTCCGGCGCCGAGGCGCCGAAGCTCCTCGGGGACCCGCGCGGCTGGCTGACCTTGGGCCTGCTGGCGCCCGCGGGAGCGGTCGCCGCGATCGGCGCGGGAGGCGTCGCGCCCGCGCTCGCCGTCGCCCACGGAGCCGCGGCCTGCGCGCTCGGCGCGGCGCTCGGCTTCGCGCTGGAGGGCCTCAGGGCCCGCGTCGAGGAATGGGTCCTTGGACCTACGCGTACAGGTCTATTGACCTAAAAACCGCCCCGTGGTAGAATCGGGGCGTGAGACACCTGATCCCCGCCCTCGTCGTGACGGCCGCGGTTTTCTCGACGGCGCGCGCGCAGCCCGCGAAGACCTCGCCCTTCTCCAACAAGTCCTACGGCGATGGCGGCGGCTACAAGCATCCCGACGCGGCGGTCGGCCAGTTCTTCGAGACCAAGCCCCAGGACTCTCCTAAGGAAGCCCCGAAGGAGAAGCCGGAGCCCAAACCGGAACCCAAGCCCGAACCCAAGACCGAGCGTCCGGCTCCTCCGAAGACCGAGGCCAAGGCCCCGTCGGCGCCTTCTCGCCCCCGGCCTCGCCCGTTCGCTCCCGTCGCCGTGAAGACCGAGGCGCCGAAGCCCGCCGAGGCCGCCCGCGTCGAGCCCGCCCCTCGGACCGCGTCGATCGCGTCCGACAAGCCGATCGCGCCGCCCGCCGCTCCGGCCGCCGCCGGCGGCTCCGAGCTCGACTCGGCCAGCGAGGACGCCCGCCGCGACTACGAGGCCCGCCTGTTCGGCGCCGCTCCCGAGCCCCGCCGCCAAGCGCTCGAGGACTCCCGGCCCCCGGCCGCGATCGAGCTCGTCTCGCCCGTGCCCACGGCCGAGGGCATGCTGTTCGTCTCTCTCGAGCTCGACTCCCAGGAGGCCGGCGCCCTGCGCGACGCGGTCGCCGGCCTCGGCTCCGCCGCGGCCTTCCGCCCCGACGCCCGCTTCCAGCCCCTGCCCGGCGCGGGCGGCTCGGTGCGGATCAGCGGCTGGCTGCCGGCGTCCCGCCTCGGCGACGCCATCGGCCGCCCCGGCGTCAGGCGCGTCGAGGTGGAGCGCGGCTCCCGCCCCGCGGCGGACGCCCGCGTCGCCGGCGACTACCTCCTGAAGCTCCGCGTCGGCGACGCCTCCCGGCCCGAGGAGTCCATCGCGGAGAGCGTGCGCGCCCTGACGGCGAAGACCGGCTTCGCGCTCGACCGCGTGCTCGGCTTCGAGACCTCTCCCGCCGGGGGTGCTACCGCCCTCGTGTCCGGCTCGATGCCGGTGTCCCAGCTCGGCCGCGCGCTGGGGCTGCCGGACGTGATCAAGGTCTCCTCCGCCCTGCCCGCCGACAAGCCCGCCTCCGAGGCTCCCGCCGCGCCCGCCAAGAAGGGGGGCTTCCTGAAGTACGTCATGGACCGCAGCCTGTGGCTGGTCCTGATCACCGCCCTGCTCGCGCTGCCCGCCGTCGGGAGCGCGATCAAGAAGGGCCTCGCCGTGTTCGTCCCCTACCGCTGACCCCCCGCATTTCGTAGAATCGCGCGGATGAGTGCCGAAAGCAAGGTTCGACTGGGGTCTTTGTTCGCGCTCGCGGCGGCCGCCGGGCTCGCGGGGGAGACCTTGCTCCTGGCCGAGCGCCACTGCTCCCGCCTGGAGGCCTCGCTGCGCGACGATTTCCGCGTGGTGCTGTTCGCGCGCCCTTCCCTGGAGGAGGCCCGCGCCAAGGTGCTGGAGGAGAAGCTCCGCGCCGCCCCCGAGGTCGCGGAGGTGCGCTTCGTCTCGGCCGACGAGGCCCTGGCGGCCCTCAAGCGCGACGACCCCGAGCTCGCCGAATCGACGGCGCTCGTCGGCGACAACCCCCTGCCCGCGGCCTTCGAGGTCGCCCCGGCGCCCGAGGCGCTGACCCATCTCGGCGCGTGGATCGACGGCGTGCGCCGCCTGGCCGACTGGTCGGACCTGCGCTACAAGTCCGGACAGGTCCAGTCCATCCTGCGCCTGCGCTTCTACGCCTACCTGCTGCGCGTGACGCTGAGCACCTTGCTCTGCCTGATCGCCGCCCTGGCCCTCGGCCTGCTCAGCCTGCCGCCGAGCGCCCATCCCTCGAAGGACAAAGGAAGGCTGGCGCTGTGGTCCGCCGCCGGAGGCGCCGCGGGGATCCTCTTCGCGACGGCGCTCACCTGGCCGCTGCACCGCGACGAGCTCCTGTGGGCCTGGCCGCAGCCGCTCGCCCAGGCCGCCCTGCTCGCGGCCTGCGCGACCCTCGGCTGGTCCCTGTCGCTATGGCGCGCGGAGCCCTGATCCTCGCCGGGCTGCTCGCGCTGGGCGCGGCCCCGGCCCGCGCCCAGCTCAAGGCCAAGCGCGCCGAGCTCTCCCGCATCCAGGTCGAGCTCAAGCAGACCTTGCGCGAGCTCGACGAGCTGCGCGAGGAGGAGAAGGAGCTCGGAGCCGACGTCAAAGGCCTCGAGAGCCGCGACGCGGCGTCGCGCAAGCGCGTCGAGGGGCTTCAGTCCGACATCCGCCGCGCGGAGGCCCGCCGCGCGGACCTGAGGTCGCGCCTCGACGCGGCGAAGAGCGTCGCCGGCTTCTGGTCGGCGGCGATCGCCTCCGAGGCCGCCCGCCACTCCGCCGCGGGGGCCGCGAGCTTCGAGGCGTACGGCACCCGCGAGCTCTGGGCCGAGGAGTTCCGCCGGTCCGCGATCATCGAGAAGGGACGGCATCTGCGGCGCCTCCAGGGCTTCCGCCTCAAGACCGAGGAGGCCGCCGCGGAGACCGCGCGCCGCGCGCGCTCTCTCGACGAGAGCCGCCGGCGCGCCCAGAGCGAGCGCGAGGGCCGCCGCCGCGAGTACGAGGAGAAGAAGGCCGCCCTCGAGGAGACCCAGGTGAAGGTGGCCGCCCGGGCGCGGCGCGCCAAGGAACTCGAGGAGACGGCGAAGGCCATGGCCGCCCTGATCGAGAAGCTCGGCAAGCCGGGCAAGTACCGCAAGACCGGGCCGAAGGCCGACCTGGCGCTGCCCAAGCACTCGCTGCCCTGGCCGGTCGACGGCCGGGTCCTGCGCCCGTTCGGCCGCGAGCGGGACGAGCAGCTCGGCACCTGGACCGTGAGGCAGGGCGTCGTCTTCGCCTCGGCCTCCGGCGCCCCCGTCGGCGCGATCGCGCCGGGCAGCGTGATCTTCGCCGGGCCTTTCCGCTCGTACGGGAAGGTGGTGATCGTCGACCACGGCGGCGGCTTCTTCAGCGTGTACGGCGAGCTCGGCGAGATCGTGAAGGACAAGGGCGACGCGGTGCGGGCGTCCGAGAAGCTGGCGAGCGCCGGCGAGCAGGTCTATCTCGAGATCCGCCGCGGCACGGACGCGCTCGACCCGGCGGATTGGCTGGAAAAGAAATAAACTAGGAGCATGGATATGAAGCGCTACCTGACGGCGGCGGTCGTGGCCGCCGCGCTCGCCGCCCGCCCCGCCTACGCGGCCGGCGCGGACAAGACCTACGAGCAGCTCAAGCTCCTCGTGGACGTGCTCGGCTTCGTCCAGGACAACTACGTCGACGAGCCGGAGGCCCAGAAGCTGATCTACGGCGCGGCCACCGGCATGGTCCGCACGCTCGACCCCTATTCCCAGTTCATGGATCCCGAGATCCATCGCGAGATGAAGACCGAGACCGAGGGCCAGTTCGGCGGCGTCGGCCTGCGCCTGACGTTCAAGGACGACTGGCTCACCGTGCAGACGCCGATGCCGGGCTCGCCGGCCTACCGGCTGGGGGTCCTGCCCAACGACCGCGTCGTGGAGATCGACGGCGCTCCGACGAAGGACATGGGCATGTCCGACGCCCTGCGCACCCTGCGCGGCGCGCCCGGGACCAAGGTGAAGCTCAAGCTCGAGCGCGGGCCGGACGACGACTCCGAGGGGGACTGGAAGACGGTGACCGTCGAGATCACGCGCGAGCTCGTGAAGATCGAGTCCACGCTCGCGATGAAGCTCGACGGGGGCGTCGGCTACCTGCGCATCGCCGAGTTCAGCGCCAAGACCGCGGACGACGTCTCCGACGCGCTCAAGAAGCTCAGGAAGGAGGGGGCCACGAGCCTCGTCGTCGACCTGCGCAACGATCCGGGCGGCCTGCTGTCCGCCGCCGTCGAGGTCGCCTCGATGTTCCTCGGCGAGGGCAAGCTCGTCGTCTACACCCAGGGGCGAAAGGCCGACAGCCGGCAGGATTTCACCGCCGGGGCGAAGGCCCCGTACCCGTCCTTGCCGCTCGTCGTGCTCATCAACGGCGGCTCGGCGTCCGGCTCGGAGATCGTCGCGGGCGCGATGCAGGACCACAAGCGCGCCGTCGTCGTCGGCGAGCGGAGCTTCGGCAAGGCGAGCGTGCAGTCCCTGATCCCCCTGCCCGACGGCTCGGGGCTGCGCCTGACCGTCGCGCGCTACTACACGCCCTCCGGGCGGTCGATCCACCGCGACGAGAAGAACAAGACCGGCGGGATCGTCCCGGACATCGTCGTTCCCGTCACCCCCGAGGCCGAGGCGAAGCTCTACGCCCAATGGGAGATGATCTACGCCAAGGACAAGAAGCCCCGTTCCGCGGTGAAGGCCGAGGAGCTGGTGCGCGACGAGGCGCTCGACCGCGCCGTCGAGCTGCTGAAGGCCCGCGACGTGCTCGGAGCGCTGAAGCGCGAAGGGTGAGGATACTCGGCCTCGAGACCTCCTGCGACGACACCTCGGCCGCCGTGGTCGAGGACGGGCGTCTGCGCTCGAACGTCGTGTCCTCCCAGACGAAGCTCCACGCCCCTTATCGCGGCGTCGTGCCCGAGCTCGCCGCGCGCGCGCATCTCGACAACCTGATGCCCGCGGTCGCCCGGGCGCTCGAGGACGCGGGGCCGGGGAAGCTCGACGCCGTCGCCTACACGCGCGGCCCCGGCCTGATGGGCCCGCTGCTGATCGGCAAGGTCGCGGCGCAGACCTTGGCGCGCCTCATGAACGTCCCGGCCGTGGGCGTCAACCACCTCGAGGGTCACGTGCTCGCCGCCGAGCTCGAGCACAGGCTGCGCTGGCCGGTGCTGGCTCTCGTCGTCTCGGGGGGGCACACCGACCTCGTGCTGGCGAAGGCGCCCGGGAGCTACCGCGTGCTCGGCCGCACGCGGGACGACGCCGCGGGCGAGGCCTACGACAAGGTCGCGCGCCTGTTCGGCCTCGGCTATCCCGGCGGTCCCGAGATCGACAAGCGCGCCGCGAAAGGCGACGCCGCCGCCGTCGCCTTCCCCCGGCCCGCGATGCCCGGCACCTGGGACTTCTCCTTCTCCGGGCTGAAGACCTCGGTGCTCTATCACCTCAAGGGCCGCGTGCCGAAGGGCCGCGAGCTCAACGCCCTGTGCGCGTCCTTCCAGGAGGCCGTGGCGGAGACCCTCGTCGACAAGACCGTCGCGGCCGCGAAGAGGTTCAAGGCGAAGGACATCGTCCTCGGCGGCGGCGTCGCGGCCAACTCGCGGCTGCGCGCGCTGATGAAGGAGCGGGGCGAGGCCGCGGGCTTCGCCGTGCGCCTGCCCGCGCGCGTGCTGTGCACCGACAACGCCGCGATGATCGCCCACGCGGCCTGCCGGCGCCTGTCGTCCGGAGGCTCGGCCTGGACCGGGCCCTGCGATCCGTCCTTGCCGCTGCGCAGCTGGGCATGAGCGCTCTCGTCTTCCTCGCCGCGTTCGGCTTCTACCTCGCCGGCGCGTCGCCTTCGATCGCCCCGCGCGACTCGGCCGACATGGCCGCGGCCGCGCTGACCTTGGGCGTCGCCCACCCGCCGGGATACCCTCTCTATTCCGTTCTGGGCCATCTGTGGCAGACGGTCTTCCCGTGGGGCAATCCCGCTTACGGCCTCGCCGTCCTGTCCTGCCTCGCCGCCGCCGGCGCGGTCTTCTTCCTCTTCCTGAGCGTCCGCCGCCGTCACGGCGTTTGGTCCGGCTTGACCGCGGCGAGCGTCCTCTGCTTCTCCGCCCCGCTGTGGAAGTTCGCGCTGATCCAGGAAAAATATTCTTTGCATGCAAGTATCGTTGCCGTTCTGTTATTTCTGTCCGAAGGTGAAAAGGAGGATTTTTGGCGTAGGGCGCGTTTGTCCGGCTTCATCGCCGGTCTCGGTCTAGTCAATCATCAAAGCCTCTTGTTCTTCTTGCCCGGCTTCCTTCTCCTATGGCGTTCCGAGGCTCGCCGTTGGGGCTCGTCCCTGAGCGCCGTTCTCGCCGCCGCCGTCCCGTGGGCCTTCGCCGGCCTTTCGCTCTACGCTTTTCTGTGGGTCCGCCTCGGCTCCCTCGGCGCCGCCCTCTCCGTCGCGCTCCGTTCCCAATACGGCGCCGGCACCTTGTCGGCCCAGCTCGCCCGCCCGCTCACGCCCGACGGCGCCGTCCGGCTTTTCGGCTGGTCCTTGAAGGCCTGGGCGCTCGCCGTGTCGATCCCGGCCGCCGCCGCGGCCGCGTACGGCGCGGCGGCCTCGTGGCGCGAGGACCGGGACCGCGCGGCCGGGCTCCTGCTGGCGGCCGTTCTGAGCGGTCCGCTCTTCGTCGTCCTCGCGAGCTTCGACATCTCGAACTGGGTCGCGAGATCGGTGCTCGAGCCGGCTTTCCTGGTCCCGGCCCTCGCCGCCGGCGCCTTCGCGGGCGCCGCCGCGTCCCGCCTCGGCCGCTTCGCGCCCGCGGGCCTCGCGCTCGCGGCCGCCGCGCTCCTGCTCCGCTCGCCGGTCCCCGAGCGCCGCGACGATTTCCTGGCGTACGACTACGTCCGAAACCTTCGCCGCGCCGTTCCGCCCGGCGCCAGCCTTCTCGTCTCGGGCGACACCGCTTTGTTCGGCCTGCGCTGGCTCGAGGCGACCTCGCCTCGGGAGCGGGCTCTCGGCCTGGCCGGCGCCGGCCTGACCGACCCGAGGTCCTGGCTCTCGATGTTCTCGACCCATGGCGACGCGTTCGTCGCCGGCCTCGCTCCGGGCGTGCTTCCTTCCGCGGCGCTGACGCCCGAGGGGCTCGTTCAGCGCGCCGCCGGAAAATCCGCGGCACCAGCCCCCGTCGTCCTGCGCCGCTCCGCGTCGTGGCGCCGCGACGAGAGCTACGCGCGCGACGCCAAGCTCTCCTACGCTTTCGCCGCCTGGTCGGCCGCGCGCCTGCTGGAGGCCCGGGGGACGATCCCGCCCGAGACCTTGGACCTGACCGCGGTCTCCCTGGATCCCGAGGATTACCGGCTCGAGTAAGGGCCCGCCCTCCGTCGTGCGTTCATGAGGCCGTAATCATTCCCGCGCGCCCGAAAGCTATAATTCGCGCGATGCGCCCGATCCGCGCGCTGTTGGCCGTCCTATCGGTCCTGGCTCTGCCGGGGACGTCCTTCGCCGCGTTCGAGGACGCGGGCTTCGGGCCGCGGGACATCGCGATGGGCGGGGCGTTCACCGCGGTCGTCGACGATCCGGGCGTGCTCGCCTACAA
Organism: Elusimicrobiota bacterium; assembly: GCA_016182905.1. Classification (NCBI taxonomy): domain Bacteria; kingdom Pseudomonadati; phylum Elusimicrobiota; species Elusimicrobiota bacterium. The sequence continues at coordinate 107,528 of JACPFR010000009.1, read as the reverse complement.
CCCGGCGTCCCTCGGCCAGGCGTCGAGCCTCGAGGCGTCGATGGCCTACCTGCGCCAGTTCCACATCCCCTCCGGCGAGTCGGACCGCGACTCGGCTCGCGCGGGCATCGTCGTCCCTCTCCGCCAGGAGATCCTCAACGGCGCGGTCGGCCTCGACATGCGCTACGACCGCCGCACGGGCGTGGGCGGCGACCGCGCCATCGGCGTCATGTACGGCACGCGCGGACTGCGCGAGACGGAGGGCGGGGGCGTGGACTTCGGCGGCGGCCTCAAGCTCCTGTCGAGCGCCTTCGACTCGGGCGGCGGCTCGGGGAACCATCTGGCCCTCGACATGGGCACGCTGTACCGCTTCAGCGACCGCTACGCGTTCGGCGCGTCGCTCCTCAACTTCGGCAGTCCGAAATTCAAGGCGGACCGCGCCCCGCTGACGCTCAAGATCGGCGCGGCCGAGCAGGTGCGCGGCGTCATCTTCGCCGCCGACCTCACGAAGCGCGAGTCGTCCCAGAGCGGCAACGGCCAGCACACGATGGCCCTCGGCTTCGAGCGCTGGTGGGCCACCGCCCGCGCGGGGCAGTACGCCCTGCGCTCGGGCATGTCCCTCGGCGAGGGCACGCGCACGTGGAGCTGGGGCCTGGGCTGGCGCGCGCAGGGCGCCCGGGTCGACTACTCGATGACGGTCCCGATGACCGGCACCACCCGCTTCGGCCACGGCCTCTCCCTGTCCGTGCGCTTCGGAAGGGCCGATCCGGAGGGGGAGTACGAGAAGCTGCTGTCCCAGGAGCTGCGCTACCGCCGCCAGCTCGGCGAGGCCCTCGAGGCGAGCTCGGTCAAGCAGTGGAAGCTCGCCGAGGAGCTCAACCGCCTGCGCGCCGAGATGTCGGCCCTCGGCAAGGAAGTCGAGCTGAAGCGGGCCTCCGAGGTCGACGCCAAGCGCCGCCTGCGCGAGCTCGAGACCCGCCAGCAGAAGGCCGCGGAGACCTTCGAGAAGGTGAAGGCCGACCGCGAGAGCGCCGCGCGTCAGGTGCGCGTCTCGCTCTTCCAGGAGGACTGGCGCTCCTACCAGCGCGCCAAGCTCTCCGGCGCCGCGGATGCCGTCCTGCTCGAGAAGGTCGGCCGCATCCTGCGCGAGTATCGCGACGCGGGCGTGGACCTGAGCGAGGCCAGCACCGAGCTGCGCCGTCTCCAGCGCGCCAAGTAGCACCGTTCATATTTCCGAAAAGAAACCCCGGCCTTCGGACCCTATACTTCATCCCGTGGGACACCTGCCTCCCGAAGACTTGAGCCGCGAGATCGAGCGTCTCTGGACGCGCCTCGGCTCCGCCTCCGCCGAAGCGGCGACGCCTCCCGTCGCGCCTTCCGCGGCGGGCGCCGAGCTCGCGTGGGAGACGGTGTCCATGCTCAAGACCCAGCAGCGCCGCCGCGAGGCCGCCCTGGCCGAGGCGATCGCCTCGAAGGAGGAGTCCCTGAAGGTCTGGCGTGCGCGCGCCGAAGCCCTTCAGAAGGAAGCCGAGGAGCTCCGCGTCCGCGCCGACGGCAGCGACGAGCTCGTCTACGGCCAGCTGCTCGACGCGCAGCAGCGCCTCGAGCTCGCCGCGCGCGCGCTCGAGCACGAGCGCGAGGAGCGCCGGCGTCTGGAGGCGGCGCTCGAGGAATCGCGCGCCCGCATCACGGCCGAGGTGGAGCGCGCGCGGGAGGCCGAGGCGCGCTGGGCCAAGCGCGAGACGCAGAGCCTCATCGATCTGAAGGACGTCCAGACGGCGGCCGAGCGCCGCCAGCAGGAAGCCGCGAAGGCCGACGAGACGGTGAGCGCGCTCAAGGGCAGCCTCTCCGAGGCGAAGAACGCCCTCGAGAAGACCTTGGCCGAGCTCCTGCTCGAGCGCCACGAGCGGGTCCGCGTGGAAGAGGAGCGGGAGCGTGCGCTCAAGAAGACCGACGAGGTCGAGCGCCATTTCGCCGACCTGCAGAAGCTCTGGGAAGAGGAGCGCGCGCAGTGGCGCGAGCTCTGGGACCGCGAGCGCTCGACCTGGGAGGCCCAGCGCCAGGAGCTCGCCCAGTGGGAAGAGACCTTGCGCCGCGAGCGCGAGGCCTGGCACGGCGAGCTCCAGCAGAAGGAGAAGTCGCATCTCACCTTCACGGACAGTCTTACGGGCAAGATCCGCGAGACGACGGCCGCCGCCGAGGCGGTCGCCAGCCGCATGCGCCAGATCGAGAGCCGCGAGGAGCGCGACCGCGCCGTCGCCGCGCAGGCGGGCGTCGAGGCCGGACGGGCGGCGTCGGTCCGCGCGCGCCGGGTCCGCGCCGCCGCCCTCGCGCTCGCCGCCGCCGCGCTGATCGCGGCCGCCGTCCCGGCCTGGCGCTGGGGCGCCGAGTGGCGCTTCGAGCCCGAGGCGACCGCGCCCGTCGCGGCGCTCAATCCGGCCGCGCTCGCTTTCGACGGGACCTTGCTCTGGGTCGCGGATTGGGGGGGGCGCATCAGCGCCCTCGATCCCGCCGACCCACGCCGCGCCGTCCGCGAGGTCGCCGTGCCCGCCGGCGGGCTGTTCCGCCCGACGGCGGTGGCGTTCGGCGACGGACGGATGTGGACCCTCGATTCGGCCCGCGCTCGCCTGCTCCGCGCCATGGCCTCGCGTCCCGAGGCCGTCGTGGCCGCGGTCCCGTCGCCCGGTCCCGCGCCGACGGCCCTCGCCTTCGACGGCTCCTCGCTCTGGTCCTACGACGCGGCCAACCGCGCGCTGTACCGCCACGCCGCGGACGAGGCGACGTACCAGTCTTTCCCTATAGAGGAGGACGTGGTGCCCAACGCGATGGCCTGGGTCGACGGCCGCCTGTGGCTGCACGACACCAAGTCCCGCCGCATCATGATCTACGCGCTCAAGGACGGACGCTTCGCCCTGAAGGAGAACCACCCGTCCCCCGACCCCGCGACGGTCGGCTTCGCGGTCCTGCCGGGCGAGAAGGGCCGCCGCGTGTGGGCGCTCGTCGGGCCGTCGGCCGAGAGAGCGCAGCCCGCCTTGCTCCGTCTGCGGTTGCATCGAAGAATACCCTTTGCCATCTTTTAACATTCCTTTAATCAGCCGGTAACGACGTTGCGGTACACTCTAGACTCGGAAGACATATCGCCGCAAAGAAACGACAACATGAACAGACACCGGCGCCCCTCGAGCCAGACACGCGCGGCCTTCGTCCTCGTCGCCGCCATCGCGCTCTCGCCGCTCCGCGCCGCGGCGCAGTCGGTCCAGGTCTTCATCAACACCGCGTTCGTCGCCAGCCCCGCGGTGTGCACGACCTACGTCGGCACCCCGACCATCTTCCGCTGCCCGCTCTCCGACCGCCCCGGGACCGGCAACATCTCCAACGAGCCGCATATCGAGTTCGAGGAGAACGGACCGCTGCGCTGCAACGCGCTGGCGCGCCCCTCCGGGACCATCGACGCCAACTTCTGTCAGGACCGCGTGTTCCTGTGCACGCAGATCGGCGTCAACAGCTCCACCGCCGGCGACGTGGCCATCGATGAGATCAGCTTCGAGCTGTTCAAGTTCCAGGACGGCTCCAACCCGCTGGATCCCGCCTCGACGCCGCCCCTGCGCACCTTCTTCATCGACGTCCCCGGCTCCGCGAACCTCGCCGACCCGACGGTCCCCAACGGCGGCGTCGAGGCCGCGTGCGTGATGTGGGACGGCTCGGCCAACATCCAGGGCGAGTTCGGCAAGACCAACGGCCAGTTCGGCTTCCGCGTCTCGGTCAAGACCAACCAGGTCGGCGCCAGCGGCAACATCTCGATCACGGCGACGCGGGCCTATCCGTCCGGCGCGACGCTGGACAACAACCTCGCCGCGGTCTCGCAGAAGCCGATCGCCGTGGACGTGACGAACGTGCACGTCATCCGCTCCTCGCCGACCGTCGTCGGCCAGATCACCGGCGTCGCGGCGCAGCCCTACAACTTCACGTACCGCCTGTCGAAGGACGCGACGATGTACCTGACGATCAACAGCTCGCTTCCTCCTTACGATCAGCTCCGGCGCGTCGTGCCCGGCCTCCCGAAGGTCGGCGAAGGGATGCCCCAGGGCACCTTGCTCAACGGCGATTCCTGGGACGGGCGCGACGAGAACGGCAACATCCTGACGGCGGGCAACTACCTCGCGGTGTTCCAGGCCAACAGCATCGACCAGTACACGAAGTTCACCGGCGTCGGCGCCAACAACTTCGGCGACATCTCCATCGCGACCACGCGCCAGGTGGCGATCGATCCCCTGCAGATCACGGACATCCGCGTTCAGCCCCTCACGGGCGGCTCGACCTCGCTGGCGGTGATGTCCTACCTGCTGACCGAGGCGGCCACCGTCTACATCGACATCTATCCGCCCAACACCCAGTTCTGCGACACCGTCCTCAACAGCGCCGTCGACACCGCGCTGGCGGACGTCAACAACATCCAGGGCGACCCGGCGGGCGCCGACCCCCTGGCGCCGGCCAAGAAGTTCGCCCCGCGCATGGGCGACTGCGCCGGCGGATTCGCCGTGGCTCCCGTCAAGAGCATCTCCGAGGTCAAGACGCTCCGCTCCCAGGTCATCAGCTTCTGGGACGGCCGGGACACGGCGGGCAACCTCGTCGACGACGGCGACTACGTCTTCGTGATCTACGCGGCGCTGCCCTCGCAGCGCGGCGCGCCCTACCGCAGCAGCGCGTTCGACCGGCGCGTGTGGACCTCGATCGCCAAGATCGGCTTCCTGCCGGTGCTCCGCGGCCTCGTCGGCATCACCCAGATCTCCCCGACCTCGACCGTGGTCGGCTCGAGCCCCGCGGTGGCGGGCATCAACCCCTTCACCTTCCGCTATACGCTGACCCGAGACGCGAACGTGTCGATGAAGATCTTCAACGCGAACGGGAACACCTTGGTCAAGACGCTCGTCAACAACGAGACCCGGCCCGGAGCCTTCTCGAACGCCGAGGTCTGGACCGACGGCACGGACGACTCCGGCAACGTGGTCTCCTCGGGCACCTACCTCATCCAGCTGACGGCGAGCGATCCGGCCCAGCCCGCCAAGGTGTCCACGACGACCGCGATGTTCCCGGTCGACCTGTTCCGGATCACCGACGTCGCGGTCACTCCGCTGCTCAGCGGCGCCTCCGACAACGTCGTCCTCAACTACCAGCTTTCCCAGCCCATGTTCGTGGCCTGGAACATCTATCCTCCGGGCTCGGTCATCGTCAACAGCACCGGAGCCTGGCCGCCCTGCGCCTCCCAGACCCCGCCGGCGGCCTGCACGAGCGCGTCGGTCCTGACGCCGGCCGCGCTGCAGGCGGCGCCCGTGGTGACCTTCCGCGGCCTGCGCCCCGGCCGCCTCAAGATCTCCGAGTTCTGGGACGGCCGCGACGTCAACGGCCTGTTCGTCCCGGACGGGAACTACATCTTCACGCTCACGGCGCAGTCGACGACGACGCCCAAGTACTTCGCGTCGGACAAGGTGTTCGGCAACATCACCGTGGCCCGCGGCTCGATCATCTTCACCCAGTTCAACGTGCTCCCCGACACGCCGGAGCTGTTCAACTCGAGCAACTCGATCACCTTGCACCCGTTCACGATCAACTACGCCCTGACCCGGCAGTCGTCGGTGACGATCCAGATCCTCAACACGAACATCCCGGCGTCGGTCGTCCGTACGATCGTGGCCGGCGCGGTCCGCCCCGCCGGCCTCCTCCAGACGGACGTCTGGGACGGCCGCAACGACTCGGGCAACTTCCCTCCGTCCGGGTTCTACCTGGTCCGCGCGGTGGCCGAGGACGTCGCCTCGGTGCTGTCCTCCGGCGCGACCGCGCAGCTGACCATCGCCTTCGACCCGCTGCGCATCTTCGACCTGGCGATCACGCCGCTGCGCGCCGACTCCGGGCCGGCCGTGCTCTCCTATCAGGTGTCGGAGACCATGAAGGTCGCGATCAAGATCTATAAATCCGGCACCATCTTCGACCTCGCCGGGAATCCCACTCCTCCCGAGTCGCAGTCGCTGGTCAAGCGCATCGTCGGCGTCCGCCCCGCCCGCACGCAGATCAACGACTCGTGGGACGGCACCGACTTCAAGTTCTCGCTGCTCAAGGACGGCTCCTATAAGTTCAAGATCGTCGGCTCGACCGACATGGCCGCGATCGACGACAACACCGGGAACGTCCTCAACCCCGCCGCGCTCTCGCTCGACCGCCTGATCGACGAGATCCCGCTGGTGCGCAACGCGTCCCTGTCCCCGGCCGAGGACTTCATCAACAACACCTTCAACTACCCGAACCCGGTCAGCGGCGAGTCGACCACGTTCCAGATCTACTCGCCCTTCCGCGCCGTCGTGAAGATGAAGCTGCACACGATCTCGGGCGAGCTCGTCCTGGACAAGAACTTCGGGGAGGTCCCGCCCTCCTTCCAGGCCGGGCCGGTGTCGTACGTCTGGAGCAAGATCAACCAATCGGGCAACAAGGTCGCGCGCGGTCTTTATTTCGCGGTGATCAGGGTCGAGGAGACCGAAGGCGGCAAGAACATCCTCCAGACGGTCAAAAAGGTGCTGATCCAGTGAGAACGATCTCCCTCGCCCTGTGCGTCCTCGCCCTGCTCGCGGCGTTCGGTCCGGCCACGGAATCCGCGCGCGCCGCCGATTCGAACGTCGGCACCAGCGGCGCCAACTTCCTGAAGATCGGACAGGGCTCGGCCCGCGCGATGGCCCTGGGCGGAGCGTACGTCGCGCTCTCCGAGGGCGCCGACGCGATGTCCTGGAACCCGGCCGGCCTCGCCGTCACCCAGCAGCGCGAGCTCGGCTTCTCCTACCTGCGCTACATCCAGGACGTGGACTCTCCGCTCTACCTCGCCTACGCGCACCCGATGGGTCGGACGACCTGGGGCGCGAACCTTTCCTACATCAGCGTCAGCGGCTTCGACATCCGCGACTCCCAAGGCGTGCCCCAGCCCGGCAGCGAGGTCGGCGTGCGGGACGGCCTGATGTCGGTGGGCCTCGCCCGCTCCTTCTGGTACGAGAAGCTCTTCCTCGGCAGCTCCCTGCGGGTCGTGCACGAGGACATCGCCGGCGCGGTCAAGGACACGGTCGTCGGCGACGTCGGCGTGATCCTGAAGCCGAACCCGACGCTGTCGCTCGGCTTCGCGATGCAGAACTTCGGCTCGGGCGCGGCCAACGTCCCGCGCATCACCCGCGGCGGCGCCGGCGTGCGCCTCGGCGACTTCGTGACCGTGGGCCTCGAGCTGAGCAAGGCCTCCGACAGCGGCGCGCGCATCGGCCTGGGCGGGGAGTTCCAGCTTCCCGAGGAGTACCTCGACGTCGGCCAGCTGTCGTTCCGCCTCGGCTACCGCAACGCCGATTCCCTCGGCCAGAGCTCGGACGAGACCCTGAAGACCCTGCGCCTGGACCGCGCCAGCAACCTGTCCTTCGGCTTCGGCATGTACACGTCCCAGGCCTTCGGCTACGGCGTGTCCCTGGACTACGCCTTCGTTCCTTATGGTGCGCTCGGCACGGTCGACCAGATCTCAGTCAAGTTGAAATTTTAATGGTTTTTTAATGGCCAACGTATTGACACGCTATAGGTCGGGTGTTACACTCAGAACGGATGAAGACACGTTCTTTTCGTCGGATCGTAAAAGGAAAGAATGGCCAAACGGCCATCGAGTACCTGCTCACGACGGTGGCCTTGGTCACCGTTTTCGCGGGGATGTACGGGTTCCTTCAGGGGCAGCTGAAGAAGCTGTTCACGATCGCGGGCGTCAAGATCTTGTCGACTTATCCGAAATAGAATCGACGGAATTCCTGGAAGGGGAGAATTACATGCTCATGAAACTGTCTCAGGTGGGGTCGTGGCTCAAGGCGAAGGCGTCCAATCGCAAGGGTCAGAACACGGTCGAGTATCTCTTGATGCTCACGGTCGTCGTCGGCGTCGTGCTCGTTTCGGGCGCGATGCTCAAGAAGTTCATGCCGACGCTGTTCAACAACATCCAGCAGATGATCACCGGCGCCGCCGGCCAGATGGGCAGCGGCAGCGGGAACTAGTTCGCCGGGCCGGCTCCGGGCCCGCGAGGGCCCGGAGCATAGCCTGGGGGAGAAAGGCCGTGAAAAGGCTTCGAGTCGGGCGGTCGGGCCAGGTCGTCGTCGAGATGCTCCTGATCCTGCCGGTGTTCCTGACGATCATTTTCACGATCATGGAGATCGGATACGTCTCGTTCCAGCTGATCCTTTTGAATCACGCGACGTACGAAGTGGCCCGCATCGGCGGCATGACGACGACGTCGCCTCCGGGACACGGCTGCGGCAAGCTCAACGAAATCATGAAAACGATCATCCAGTCGGCGACGGTCTCCTGCGGGACGGAAAAGACCCTGACCGACCCGCAGTCGCAGCAGGACAATTTCGATCTCATCATCACCGGCAACAACAACATCAAGCTCGTTTTTCCGATCAGCAGCGTGATCCTGGCCAAGCCGAAGGGAACGGGCATGCGCCTGCTTCAGGCGGTCGTCAGGATGCCGATCGAGTCGCCGCTCAAGAAATAGGGAATCGATAAACATGGAAAAGAAAGGCGTGCTGGTCCCGATGCTCCTCGCGATGGGCGCCGCCGTATTCTATCTGATGGTGCTCAGCAGCAAGGAGAGCGCCCTGCGGGGAGCCTACGAGACCGCCAAGGTCCTGTCCGCCCGCGTCGACATCCCCGAGCGCACGGTCCTCAAGGAGGACATGGTCGAGGTCCTCGAGGTGCCGCGCAAGTTCATGCAGCAGGACTCCTTCGAGATCAAGACCCAGGGCGACATGAAGCTCATCGTCAACCTGGTGACGCGCAGCCGCGTGCCGAAGGGAAACCAGCTGACGCAGTCATCCTTGATCTCGCTGTCCCCCGAATCCGGCCTCAGCGTCAAGATCCCTCCCGGCTATCGCGGCGCGATCCTGCCGATCGACCAGGAGATGAAGATCCTGATCAAGCCCGGCGACCGCGTGGACGTGCTCGTCACATTCGACGCGCTCATGAACGACGGCCGCAAGGAGAAGGTCACGGCCACGATCCTTCAGAACGTGCTCGTGATCGCGGTCGGCACCAACCTCGGGCAGGGCATGAACGCGCGTCAGTTCAAGAATCTCGGCGACAAAGAGGAGAAGACCGCCGCCTTCTCGGAGAAGGCCTCCGTCAGCCTCGCGCTCAACCCGAACGAAGCCCAGTACCTGGCCCTGGCCATCAAGCAGGGCGACACGACGGTGATCATGCGCGGTCTCGGCGACGCCGAGATGCACCCGATGGAGATGGCCAGCTTCCGCAAGCTTTTCCGATAGTAAGACCGGACTGACGGCACTAAGTCTCGACACCATGAATCGACAACTGTGGACGGCGGCGGCTCTTGTTTGCGCTCTTGCGGCGAATGCCTCGGCTCAGCCGGAGGACTCGCTGATCGCCGTTTCGGCGGACATCGTCGAGATCTCGGGTTCCGTGCAGCGCGACATCGGTTTCTCGTGGACTCCTTTCGCGGCCGGCATCGGCTTCGCCGAGAAGACGATCCCGGGCATCTACCGTATCGGCGATTTCGCGCGTCAGACCCAGCTCCAGACCCAGCTCAAGATGCTTGAAACCGAAGGCAAGGCCCAGCTCCTCTCGAACCCGAAGGTCGTGGTCCAGGCCCAGTCGCAGGCCAACTTCGTCGTCGGCGGCGAGATCCCGTATCCGTCGGCGAACGGCAACGGCACCGTCACCGCCGACTTCAAGAAGTTCGGCGTGATCCTGAACATCGTCCCGGTCATCAACCCCAATAAGAAGGACACGATCCGCGCCGAGCTGCAGCTCGAGGTGTCCAACGCCGACTTCTCGAAGCCGGTCCAGGTCGGCAACACCTCGGTGCCCTCGATCATCACGCGTCAGATCCAGACGGCCGTCGAGATCAAGAGCGGCGAGACCCTCGTCATCGGCGGCCTGAAGTCCAGCACCAAGAGCGTCGCCAAGACCAGGGTCCCGTTCATCGGCAGCATCCCGATCCTCGGACTGCTCTTCACGACGACGAGCGTCGTCGAGGAGCAGAAGTCGCTCTTCCTCTTCATCACCATGGAGATCGTGAAATGAGGGCGGTGCGCGGCCATGGCTGACACGCCCCGCCCGGACGCGAGCGGCGCCCCGACCTCCTTCAAGGAGCCGGGGCGCGTCGTCGTCTTCACCGGACCCAAGGAAGGCGTGGGCAAGACCACGACCTGCCTCAACCTGGCGCTCGCCTGGGCCGGCAGCCAGAACCGCAAGGTCGTCATCGTGCACATGGACCCCATGTGCCGCAACGACCTGAGCTACGTCCTCGGCGTCAATCCTCCGACCTTGGCCAGCATGGTCCAGCTCGTCGGCGAGAACCCCACCGGCGGCCTGGGCCGCCTGCTGAAGGGCCGCATCCCGATCTCGCAGTGGGGCGTGGGCCTTCTCCCGCTCGCCGCCAACCGCGCCGAGTTCCAGAAGCTCTCCCCGAATATGGTCGTCAAGATCCTCGGCTCGCTGGCCGAGTCCTACGACCTCTTCCTGGACGTGGACCCGTTCTTCCCGATGCAGATCTTCTCGTTCGACCTGGCGGACCTGATCTACTGGGTCTGCCTGCCGCAGCGGTCCCATTTCGAGGCGACCTACTCGCTGTTCAACGAGATCAAGGCCCTGCACTTCGCCCTCGACAAGTTCGAGATCGTCGTCAACCAGGCCAACCTCCCCGGCGCGCTGGCGCCCAAGGAGGTCGACCGCTTCTTCAACGCCATCCAGAAGCGCGTGCTGGCCTACTGCCCGTGGGAAGACCTCATCCCGGAGTACGCCAACACGCAGAAGATCCTCGTCGTGGAGCAGCTCCAGAGCGATTGGGTCAAGTCCCTTCGCATACTTTTAGGGCGTTTGATGGAGGTCAAGCCCTCCGTCAAGCACTGGGAGTCGTCGATGGACTCCGAGGAGTTCGGCTCGTCGGCGGACATCCTCTGGAAGCAGTCGGCCGCCTCCGCCGCGGCCGAAGGCCCGAAGACCGCGGCGAAGGACGTCACGAAATCCGCCGGCCCGGTGCCCGAGTTCTGGGACGAGCTGAAGGGCAAGATGCACAAGCTCGTCGTCGGCGCGATGGAGACGGAGCGCATCCGCATCTCCGACGACCCCAATCAGAACGAGGAGAACCGCGCGAAGGTCTCCCAGATCATCGAGAACCTCCTCCAGCGCGAGCAGAGCCTGGCCCTGTCCCGCGCCCAGCGCGAGCAGTTCACCGGCGAGCTCGTCGACGAGATCCTCGGCCTCGGCCCCCTGCAGGCGCTGCTGCGCGACCCGGGCATCAACGAGATCATGGTCAACGCGTACGACAAGATCTACATCGAGCAGAAGGGCCAGCTCGTGCTGCTGCCGATGCGCTTCCGCAACGACGAGCAGGTCGTCCAGGTCATCAAGCGCATCGTGGCGCCCGTCGGCCGCCGCATCGACGAGTCCGTGCCCCTCGTCGACGCGCGCCTCAAGGACGGCTCGCGCGTCAACGCCATCATAGCGCCCCTGGCCATCTCCGGCCCGACGCTCACGATCCGCCGCTTCTCGGCGAAGCCCTTCACCCATACCCAGCTGATCGGCTTCGGCGCCTGCACCCCCACCTTCATCGAGTTCCTGCGCGCCGCGGTCATCGTCAAGAAGAACATGCTGATCGCTGGCGGCACCGGCACCGGGAAGACCACCTTCCTCAACATGCTCTCGAACTTCATCCCCGATGGAGAACGGATCATCACGGTGGAAGACACGGCCGAGCTGCGCCTGCTCGCCGACCACTGGATCCGCCTCGAGTCGCGCCCGCCGAACATCGAGGGCAAGGGCGAGATCACGATCCGCGACCTGATCAAGAACTGCCTGCGCATGCGCCCCGACCGCATCGTCGTCGGCGAGTGCCGCGGCGGCGAGTCGCTGGACATGCTGCAGGCGATGAACACGGGCCATGAAGGCTCGCTGGCCACCCTCCACGCCAACACGCCGACCGAGTCGATCAGCCGCCTGTCCGCGATGTGCCTGATGTCGGGCATCGACCTGCCGATGAACGTGCTCATCGACATGATCTCGAGCGCCGTGCACATCTTCATCCAGATCACGCGCTTCGCCGACGGGAAGCGCCGGGTCACCTACATCTCGGAGTGCGTGGGCCGCGACGGGCAGCGCGTCCTCACCAAGGACATCTTCCGCTTCATCCAGACCGGCATGGACGACAAGGGCGTCAGCTTCGGCTACTTCACGGCGATGGACTACGTCCCGCACTGCTACGCCGAGATCCAGCTGAAGGGGCTTCCGGTCCCGCCGGAAGCCTTCATGAGCGAGCGGACCAAGAAGAAGAAGGGCCTGCCCAACGCCATCGACGAGCTGCTGAAAGCGGGCATCCCGGTGCCGGACGACGCCGAGGCCGTGGCGACCGGCGGCCACGGCGGAGGGGGACATTAGCATGCCCCGGCTCCTCCCCGCCCTCCTGCTCCTGTGCCTCGCCGCGATCCCGTCCCGCGCGCAGATCTTCAATCGCGAGGAGATCGTGTTCCTCGTCGGCTCCGGCAAGACCGCCGCGGGCCCGAAGGTCGAGGGCGCGATCACGCGCACCCAGGTCTTCTACCATTACTTCAAGCGGGACCGGGACGCGAGCCTCAAGATCCCCAAATGGGTGGACCAGACGCTCGAGGCGATGCTCAAGCGCCCGGTCTGGCAGGACCCCGACGAGGGCATCCTCAACGAGGCGCAGCTGTGGCAGGCGCCGGCGTCCGTCCTGTACGAGTTCTTCGAGCTCGTCCGCAAGAGCCTGCCGCCCTCCGACGGCGGCCAGCTGATGCCGCCGGGCAACCTGATCAAGGACTACGAGGACAAGCGCATCCGCTTCCAGATGTCGCTCGACCGCCTCGTCCGAGCCAAGCTCGGCGACTCCCTCGGCGGGCGCGGCCGTTCCGTCATCGCCCACTTCGAGCTCATCAACAAGCAGTACGACAGCGTCATGGACGGCCTCGTCAACGGCGACACGCAGCGCTACAAGGACGCCGTCATCGCCATGGGCGCGCTGATGAACGGCGCGTTCGAGACGCTGCAGTCGACGCCGCGCGGGTTCAAGTTCCAGCAGGGGGACAACAAGGGCTCCCAGGCGGCGTCGGTCCTGTTCAAGATGATCGGCATCGCGCTGATCATCGCCTGCGCCTGGACCATCGGCTCGCTCAACGAGAAGAAGATCGCGGACGGCTGGGAGCGCTACAAGCTGAAGGCCAAGGAGTGGGCCCACGAGTACGAGCGCCAGTTCATCGTCATCAAGATCCACTACCTGGTCGGCGGTCCGATGGCGCTCGGCTTCCTGATCGGCCTGCTCACCTTCGACCCGTTCGGCTTCATCATCTTCTGCGGGTTCGGCATCTACGCCGGCCTGACCTTGCCCGGCTGGCTCCTGCTCAATATCCGCTTCCGGCGCGGCCAGAAGTGCGAGGCGCAGCTGATGGACGCGATGATCCTGATGTCCAACGGCCTGAAGTCGGGCATCGACCTGATCGGCTGCCTCGAGATGGTGCAGCGCGACTGCCTGCCGCCGATCTCCGAGGAGTTCGGCCTGTGCATCAAGAACTATCAGCTCGGCACCGCGCTCGAGCGGGCGCTCGAGGGCGTGGAGGAGCGCGTGCAGAGCCGCCTGCTCTCCTACATGATCAAGGCGGTCGTCATCCAGCGCAGCGTCGGCGGCAACCTGACCAAGATCTTCGACCGCATCGTCGACAACATCCGCGAGGAGTCCAAGCTGCAGGAGAAGACCGCGGCGATGACGGCCCAGCAGCGCATCCAGGCGATCGTCGTCGGCGTGATGCCCTGGATCATGCTGATCATCATGTTCTTGTTCCAGCCTCAGCCCATGAGGGAGTACTACTTCAGCGGCCTCGGCGTGGCCACGCTCGTCTTCTGCACCATCTGGATCGGCATCGGCATGAAGATCGTCAACAAGCTCGGGGACATCAGCGTCTGATATGACACCCATCGACCCCCTGATGCACTATATCCTGCTCGCGGTCGGTGTGCTGGGCTCCGTCGCCATGTACACGGCCGCCAGCCGCATGTTCGCGCCGCCGGCCGACGCCGAGGAGGGGGACCTCTCCAAGCTCGCCAAGAAGGAGGTCGGCACGAGCTCCGCGTTCTCGAGCCTGAACCCGCAGGGCAGCCTGCTCGAGAAGCTCGACCTGTTCCTGCTCAAGACCTTCCATCTCGACGTCAAGCTCGAGGAGCTGCACATGATGATGGGCCGGCCGACCAAGCCGACGCCCCTCGAGATGCTGCACCTCAAGGAGATGCTCGCGGCGGGCATCATCGTCTTCCTCTACGTCATGCTGGAATCGCCGGTCGCGGCGATGTTCGGCATCATCGGCTTCTTCATCCCCGACTCCCTGTTCCAGGGCAAGATCCGCGCCCGCCAGGCCGACATCATGCGCAACTTCCCGACGATGGTCGACCTGATGGCCCTGACCATCGAGGCCGGCCTCGACTACATGGCGGCCATCGAGCGCATCCTCAAGAACGTCAAGCAGGCCCAGCGCACCGAGCTCGAGAACGAGCTCCAGAAGATGCTCAACGAGGTCCAGCTCGGCTACACGCGCCGCGACGCGCTCAAGCGCCTCGCCATGCGCACCGGCGTGCCCGAGATCCGGTCCTTCGTCGGGCTCATCATCCAGTCCGACGAGCTCGGCACGAGCCTCGTCGAGCTCCTGCGCAACTACGCCGCGGACATGCGCTTCCGCCGCCTCAACAAGGCCGAGAAGCTGGCCGCGCAGGCCGCGACCAAGATGCTCATCCCGCTCTTCATCTTCATCTTCCCGACCGTGTTCATCATGATGCTGGCTCCGATGATGAAGAGCCTCGTCCAGGGAGGCTTGGGCTTCTGATGAGCGCGAAGCTCCTCGCCGTCATGGCCTTGCTCGTCGCGGGAGGCTCGCGCGCCGCCGAGACCCGGGCCCGCGACACCGAGGGGCTGTTCCTCGACATGTCGAAGCTCAACCTCGGGACGATCTCCTCCGAGGACGATAAGAAGAAGTACATCTACACGATCCAGCTCGAGAAGTCGCGCGTGACCCGCAAGACGCTCAAGAGCGTGTACGAGAACGCCTTCGACATGTACAAGAACGGCCAATACGAGGCCGCCAACGACCTCACGCGGAAGATCCTGTCGATCGACCCCGGCTACTCGGACGCGTCGATCCTCAACCGGGCGACGATCGACCTGAAGGGCTCGACGAAGCCCCGGGTCTCCGAGCGCCGCCTCATCGAGGAGCGCTTCGAGGAAGGCATGGCTCTGTACCGTCAAGGCCGCCTCGTGGAGGCCGCCCAGCGCTGGGAGGAGTGCTCCAAGCTCGCCCCCGGCAACCTCAAGTCCCACTACTGGCTGCGCAAGGCGCGCACCGAGATGGCCGAGGAGCACTATCGCAAGGGCCGGCAGGCCTACCGCCAGCACCGCCTGCGCGAGGCTCTCGACCAGTGGTACGCCGCGCTCGTGCTCAACCCCCGCTATCCCCGCCTGACCGTCGAGCTCGCGAAGGTGGAGGCCGAGTCCCGCGAGCAGGACGCCAACGAGAAGCTCCAGGCCGCGCTGAACCTGTACAGCCAGGGCCTCGTCCTCGAGTCCCTCAAGATGCTCGACGCGGTGCTCGAGTCCGGCCCCGGGAACGTGAAGGCCCAGAAGCTCCAGGCCGAGATCCGCGCCGAGGTCGCCAACCAGCACGTCGCCGAGGGCCGCCGCTACTACGAGTCCCGCCAGTACGAGAAGGCGATCTCGGAGTGGAAGCACGCCGTCGAGTACGGCTACGATCCGAAGTCCGCCGACCAGCTCGTCGCCCGCGCGAAGGAGCAGATGCGCCGCGAGGAGAGCGCCAAGAAGCGCGCCGTCGAGGTCGCCAAGCAGCGCGAGGAGGACAAGAAGAAGCAGAAGGAGGAGGAGGCGAAGCTCGCCGAGGAGGCGAAGAAGAAGGAGGAGGAGGAGAAGGCCAAGGCCGCCGCCGCCGGGACCGCGGCGCCTCAGCCCGGCCAGGCCGCGCCGCCGCCCACCGCGACCGCGGAGAGCAACAAGCAGGCCTCCCAGCAGGCCTACCTCGAGGGCGTCATCTACTACCAGAAGGGCGACTACGAGAAGGCCCGCGACAAGTGGCTGCACGCCAAGCAGCTCGACCCGGGCAACTCCGACGCGATCGCCGGCCTCGAGAAGATCGAGAAGCTGTATGGAGCCGGCCAATGAATAGGCTGCTCGTTCGAGCGGCGCGGAGCGCCGCTTGAAGCTCTCCGCGAAATGGTTCCTGTGGTTCACTGGCATCGGCATCTACGTGATGTGCCTGGGCGGGATCTTCTACTACAACCTCTTCAAATGGACCTTCGACGAGAAGCTCAAGCAGGAATCCATCGACATGGTCCGCCTGTACGCGCCGACCCTCATCGAGGGCCTCTCCCGCAACCAGGGCGTGATCTCGATGCCCGAGTTCGACACGGTCAGCCGCTTCTCGAAGGACGACCGCATCGCCGCCCTGCTGTATCTCAATAAATACGGCGAGGTGCGCTGGTTCAAGGACCCGTCGATGATGACCAAGACCTTCGACGACTTCGTCAAGCAGGTGAGCCTGCCGACGGACGCGATCGAGCAGGCCTGGCTCGCCAAGACCCCGATCGTGCGCGCGGTGCCGAACATGCCGCTGTACGACATCGCGATCCCCCTCGCTTTGCGCGGGGAAGTCCTCGGCATCCTCAACATGCAGATCAGCCGCGAGGGCGTGGTCAAGGTCATCAACAAGGCCATGCACAAGTACGCCGTCGGCGCGGTCGGCGTCCTCCTGCTCCTGGGCATCCCCCTCTACTTCTTCCTGCACCATTTCGTGCTCAACCCGATCCTGAACCTGCGCGACGCGATCGAGTCGATCTCGTTCAAGAACCTCGAGCTCAAGTTCCCGGCCCGCAACGACGAGATCGGGGAGCTGGCCGGGGCGATCAACATCTTCCTGTCGAAGGTGAAGGCCGAGATCGCGAACTCGATGGTCAAGGAGAAGCAGCGCGGCCTCGCCGAAGCCCGGTGGTGGGAGTCGATCCTGAAGGCCGTCGTGTCCAAGAGCCACCGCGCGATCGTCGTCGACGAGGACAACAGCGTGCTCTACACCAACTTCCCGATCACCGGCACGGTGACCACCGACGGGAAGCTCCATCTGCTCGACGTCATCGACAGCCAGCAGCAGGACGTGCTGCGCCTCGTCGGCGTCGCCCTCGACCGGCCCAACCAGGTCGTCGAGGCGGACACGATGTTCAAGTCCGAGCCCTGCCACGTGAAGGCCGTCCACCTCGAGGAGGAGGGAGAGCTGCGGCGCACGCTCATCCTCTTCGAGACCAAGACCGTCGGCGCGCGCATCTAGCGTCCTTCCTGGGTCTTGCCGGGCGGCTTCCCGACGCTTATACTCCGTTCATGATCGTCTTCGCGCTCGCGCTCTTGCTCTCGGCGCCCGTTGCCGCCGCTCCCGACGAAGGCGGCGCCCAATGCGTCTCCGATCCGGGATGCCCCTATTCCTGCTGCCGCAAGCGAACTCCGAATTCGCCTTGTTATTGCAGCGCCTGCTGCACGGCGGCTGTGCCCGGCGGATCCGGCGAGGTTTACTGGAGCGACGGCCGCATCGCCATCCTGAAGCAGCGCTCCGTCGAATTCTATCGTCTCCCCAAGGGCGTGACCGCCCTCGTGGGCGTCTCCTCCGCTACCGCGAAGCCCCTGGAGCAGGCGGTGCTCCCTCGAGGACGCCTGTATTTCCGCAGAGGAGCGGCTCGGGCCTCGGTCGCGCCCGCGATAGTCCGCCGCTTCACCGGCGATCTTCTGTCCCCCGGGCACGCCTCCGGTTCGCGCTCGGCTTTTCTGGTCTGCTCGGCGGTCGCTACGGAATTCTGCGGGGGAGTGGATCTGGGCGGGAAAGTGCTTTTCCAGTTGCCGGTCCGCTCGGGATCTCCGGTCGAACCCAAGGGCTTAACGGAGGATGGATCGGAGGCGCTATTCGCCTTGATCGGCGCCGCGCCGCGAGACGATCGGCTATGTTCTGCGTCAGAAGGACGGCACGATGCGGGAGGCCTCCGTCGACGATCCCGACGCCCTGCGCCTGCTCAAAATCTTCGAGGGCCCCGGCGTCCTGCCGGAACCCTAAGCACGTGACGGAAATTCGACCTCCTCGCGTCTAGCCCTTGTCAAACCGTCCCGCTTCTGTTATTCTTGGCGGGCCCACAGACGCTATTAAGGAGATTGGAAATGAGCTATCGAGTGAAGAGAATCGATCCCTATTGGTTCAAGCACCCTATCCTCCCGATCGCCGTTTTCCTCGGAGCCGCGCTGGCTCTCGGCGCCGGCTTCGCGAACAAGCCGCCCGTGGCGATCCTCGGCGCGCTCATCGCCTCCATCGCCATCCTCGCGGCCACCCGGCCCGCGATCACCGGCACCGTGATGCTGCTGGGCTTCCTCGGCGGCCTGGTCACGTTCGTGGTCTCGCCGAACACCCAGAACGCCGCGCTGAGCGCGGTGCAGAAGGCGATGTCGGTGGGCTTCTACACTTTGTTCTACGCGGTGCTGACCGAGGGCGCGCTGCTCCTCCTCGCCGTCGTCTACAACTTCTTCGCCGCGATCAGTTCCCTCGGCGGACTCAGCCTCGAACTCGAGGATGAGGGCGGGACCGAGGAATAGCGCAGAATGAGAACCAGCGTCGTCTACGGCTCGCGTGAGCCGAATCGCGCGGCCGTCATCCTCGAGGCCCTCCAGGCCGCCGGGATGACCGTCACCGTCGCCCAGAAGGCCAAGGAAGTCCAGGGCCTGCTGGCTCACCGGGGCTGCGACCTCCTGATCATCGGCCAGAAGCTCGTCGACGAGGACGGCGTGGACCTCGTCAAGCAGCTGCGCGCCAAAGGCCCGGCGCGCCAGATGCCGATCGTCGCTCTCGTCGAGCACGCCGATCAGCCGGCGGCCGCCGCGACGCCGTCCAAGCACGCCTACGCCCTGTTCGGCCGGTCGGGCCCGTCCTCGGCTCCGGCCAAGGACTCGGCGAAGGACAAGGTGTCCCTGCGCCTCGCGTTCTTCCAGGCCGGCGCCGACGAGTGCCTCTCGCTCAACTGGGACGCCGCGGAGTGCCTCGCCCGCATCAAGGCGGTGCTGCGCCGCACCCAGGTCAACGCCTCCGAAGAGATCATCAACATGGGCGAGATCGAGCTCAACCTCACCAGCTACACTCTGCACATATCGAAAAAGCGGGTGCCGCTGACCTCGAAGGAGCTCGACCTCCTGTACGTCTTCCTGAGCTCCGCCAACCGCGTCCTTTCCCGCCCGTACCTGATCGAGCGCGTCTGGGGCTACAACTATTTCGGTTCGCCGCGGACCGTGGACGTCCACGTACGCCGGCTTCGCGAGAAGCTCGGCGTCGCGGCGAAGTACATCACGACCATCCCCTGCGTCGGCTACAAGCTCGTTCCCCCCGGCGGGGAAATGAGGAGATAACATGGCGAAGCTTCCCAAGCTGCTGATCATCGACGACGACGCCCACCTCCGCGAGAGCCTCGCCGAGGTCCTCGAGCTCGACGGCTTCGAGTGCCACCAGGCCGGCGCGGCCAAGGAGGGCATCGCGGCCGCGGCGAAGATCGAACCCGACGCCGTGATCATGGACATCCAGCTGCCGGACTCCTCCGGCTTCCAGATCTGCCAGGAGCTGCGCAAGCGCTCCAAGATCACCATCCTCATCATGATGACCGGGAGGTTCTTGTCATCGGAGGAAAAGAAGCAGGGCTTCGAGCTCGGAGCCGACGAATACATCACCAAGCCCTTCGACCTGGCGGAGCTGTCGGCCCGCATCAAGCAGCTCCTTTCGCGGAACGCCGCGAAAGGATAAATAAACGTCCTCGGTGCGAAACAAATTCGTCTTCTGGACCCGTCATAATTCGGGTTCGGAACGATAACTCATGGCCTCCACCAGGAACCGCGGCAAGCTCGCCTACAAGATCCTCTTCTGGTTCCTGCTCATTTCCCTGGCGCCGATGATCTTCGTCGGCTGGCACCTCGTCGGGATCACCCAGCAGTCCCTGCGCAAGGAGACGCTGGCGATGCAGGAGTCCCTGGCGGTCGGCTTCTCGGACACGACCTACAAGTACGTCACGACCTTCCGCAACGTGCTGACCGAGACGGCCGGCCTCGAGGACTTCATCTCGATGAACCCGGTCAAGCAGCAGCAGTATCTGAACCGGATCCTGCAGATCCATTTCGCCGTCCTGGAATTGTCGGTCTTGAACGAGAAGGGCGTCGAGGCCCTGCGCATCGGCCGCTTCCTGGGCAACACGCCCGAGATGCGCGATTTCCGGGGGGAGGAGGTCTACGCCGGCGCGATGGGCCCCCGCGGCCAGTTCATCGGGCGGCTCGAGCGCTTCCAGGGCCTTTATCCGACCGTGACCATCTCCGTGCCGATCATGGACCAGAGCGTCCAGCCCGCGAAGGCCGTCGGCGTCATCGTCGCGCGCGTGAGCCTCAACGGCCTCTCGACCATGCTGGCGATGGAGTTCCCGGCCTCCGGAAAAAGTCAGGCGGCCGTCATGACGCGCGACGGGTTCCTTATCGCCCACTCCGACCCGCGCGAGATCTACCGCCCCGACGCCCGCATGCCCCCCGAGGTCGAGAAGGTCCTCACCTCCCAGGACAACGTCAAGGGCGGAGGGGAGATCGGCCTGGAGGGCGGCAGGCGCCTCCTCGGCGCCTTCGCCCTGATCGACAAGCTCGACTGGATCGTCTACGTCCAGCAGCCGGTCGAGGCCGCGTATCAAACCGCCTCCGACATGAAGGCTCAGATCCTGCGAGTGCTCGTTTGGGTCGTCCTCTTCACCGTCCTCCTCTCCCTCGCCGTCGCCGGCCACATCACGCAGCCCATCCGTATTCTAAAGGAGGCCGCCGACCGCCTCGGCAAGGGCCAGTTCGAGGACCTGCCCGAGGTCGTGACCACCAACGACGAGATCGGCGACCTGGCCCAGACCTTCCTCGGCATGAGCGAGTCGCTCAAGGAGAAGACGGGGGAGCTCATCCACGCCAAGCAGGAGCTCGAGAAGTTCACGAAGTTCCTCGAGAAGCGGGTCGACTCCCGCACGCGCGAGCTGAAGGCCGCGCAGGACGAGCTGATCAAGAAGGAGCGCCTGGCCGCGATCGGCCAGATGGCCTCCGTCGTCGGCCACGAGATCCGCAACCCTCTCGCCGTCATCAACAACTCGATCTACTTCATCAAGACCAAGCTCGGCACCGGCGGGGAGCCCGACGCGAAGATCACCAAGCACATCAAGATCATCGAGTCCGAGATCCAGCAGGCCAACGGCATCATCAACGAGATCCTGACCTACTCCCGTCAGCGCGAGCTGCAGCTCGAGAAGGTCCGCATCAACGACTGGCTCGAGGAGCTCCTGTCCGTCTACCCGTTCCCCGCCCATATCCAGGTCGACAAGCATTTTGATCCGGCTAATCCTCATGTGGAGATCGACAAGACCGAGATGCAGCAGGCGGTGCGCAACCTCATCGGCAACGGCATCGAGGTGATGCCCGCGCCGAAGGGCGGCAAGGTCACGATCCGCACCATCATCCCCGAGGCGGGCTGGGTGCGCGTCGACATCGCCGACGCGGGCAGCGGCATCCCCCAGGACGTCCTCGACAAGATATTCGCCCCGTTCTTCACGACGAAGGCGCGCGGCACGGGCCTCGGCCTGGCCGTCGTGCGCAAGGTGGTCGACCACCATAAAGGCAAAGTCGACGTGGAAAGCACCGTGGGCGTGGGCACGACGTTTAAATTGTATATTCCGACGACGGCCTGAGGACCGGGACCATATGAAAGGCAAGATCTTGATCGTCGACGACGACGCGAACATGCGCGAGAGCGTCAACGACAACCTGGAGGTCGAGGGCTACGAGACCGCCCAGGCCTCGAGCGCCGCGGAGGCCGTCGCCCAGGTCAAGAAGACCCAGTTCGACGTCATCCTGATGGACTACAACCTGACGGACGGCACCGGCATCGACGCGATCCAGAAGATCCGCGCCCTCAACTCCGAGAGCCAGATCCTGATGATCACGGCTCACGCCAACCTCGACACGGCGCTCAAGGCGATCCAGGAGTCCGTCGACGATTTCCTCACCAAGCCCGTCAACTTCGACCACCTCAAGCGGGCGATCGCCAAGTCGCTCGAGAAGATGCGCCTCAAGCAGGAGTTGAAGAGCGCCAACGACAAGAACCTCCGCCTGTCGGCGATGAAGTCGAAGTTCATGTCGATGGCCTCGCACGACCTCTCGAACTCCCTGATGACCCTTCAGGTCAGCTTCGAGATGCTCGCGCAGTCGATCAAGCCCGACGACGAGCAGGTCAAGAAGATGCGCTACATCTCCAACGGCATCGGCCAGATCTCCCGCCTCATCGAGGACCTCGTGGACTGGGCCTCCATCGAGCAGGGCAAGTTCCGCCTCGAGACGAACCTCTTCGACGCCGGCTCGCTCGTCGAGGAGACCGCGGTCGGTC
Organism: Elusimicrobiota bacterium; assembly: GCA_016182905.1. NCBI lineage: Bacteria > Pseudomonadati > Elusimicrobiota > Elusimicrobiota bacterium. The sequence goes on along the minus strand of JACPFR010000009.1, from coordinate 85,011 downwards.
CCGCGGCGCGCGCCTCCGTGCGCGGCCTGACCCTCAAGACCGAGCTCCAGCCGGGCCTGCCGACGATCGCCGCGGACAAGAAGCGCCTGTCCCAGGTCCTCAACAACCTTCTCGAGAACGCGATCCGCCACACGCCGAAGGGCGGCGCGGTGACCATGAGCGCCGAGAAGGCCGTGGACAACGCCGTCGAGGTCGTGCGCTTCGCGGTGCGCGACACCGGCGACGGGATCGCGCCCGAGGAGGTCGGCAAGCTGTTCCAGAGCTTCTACCAGGGCGAGAGCGTGTCCGGCGGGGGGCGGCTGGGCCTCGGCTTGTCGATCTCCCGGGAGATCGTCGACAGCCACGGCGGCCGCATCTGGGTCGAGAGCGCCGGCCTGGGCAAGGGCGCCGCGTTCCTGTTCACCGTGCCGGTCAAGAAGGCCTGAGACTCCCCGGGCTTGACCTTTTTGTGAAATCCGTCCATAATTTTCTGCTAAACTAGGCCAACTGTCAGGAGGATCGAAATGGCTTCGAAGGCTGCCCCGAAGAAACGCGTGAAGGTGCTGATCGCCGACGACCAAACTCTTTTCCGTGAAGGCATCAAGGATCTGCTCGAGAACGAGAAGATCATCGAGGTGGTCGGCGAGGCCGCCGACGGCCAGGAAGCCGTCCGCTTGGCGCGCAAGCTCAAGCCCGACGTGATCCTGATGGACATCAAGCTCCCGCACCTCGACGGCGTCGCCGCGACGCGGCTGATCCGCAAGGAATGCCCCAACACGAACGTCCTCATCCTTTCCTCCTACGAGGACGAGGCCCACGTGATGGAGTCGATCCAGGCCGGCGCCAACGGCTACCTCTCGAAGATGCTCCCCGCCGCCGAGCTCGTCAACGCCCTCAAGGCCTTCGCCAACGACGGCGTGATGATCCCGCAGCAGGTGATGGGCAAGCTCCTCCAGGGCCTGCGCCAGATGGCCAGCGGCGACGGCAACTCGCCGGTCGCGCTGACGAAGACCGAGATCCGCGTGCTCGTGTTCCTCGGGACCGGCATGTCGAACAAGGAGATCGCGGCCAAGATGGAGTGCTCGGTCAAGACCATCAAGAACCACCTCAACGCCATTTTCCAGAAGCTCGAGGTCAGCAACCGCACCGAGGCCGTCGTCAAGGGCATCGAGATGGGCCTGATCTCGCCCGAAGACCCCAACTGACCCGCCGATACCGACGGTGACGAAAGAGGAGTTCGTCTCCCAGCTGGAGCGCGGCGCCCTTCAGGCCGGGGCGCTGCCGGTCACGTCGGCCATCCTCCGCTGGACCGCCGAGCAGCTCAAGCGCGGCGACCCCGCTTGGTGGAAGCCGATCGCCAAGGCCTGGGAGAAGCGCGCCTTCGTCGCCTGGACCGAGGCCTGGAGCCTGTACCTCACCTGCCTCCACTTCGAGGCGCTGAGCGACGCGGATTGCCCGCTCGTGCCGTACTTCCCGTCGTGCGGGGGGACCGCGGAGGCCGACCCGTCCGTGGCCCTCGCGCGCTTCCTCGCCGCGCCGCCGCCGTCCTTCTTCGAGAACCTGAAGAGCGGCCAGCGGCGCACCTACATCGCGGGCCGCGCGATCCTGTGGACGGCTCCCGCCATGCTGTTCTTCCAGCGGCGCGACCTGCCGTATTATCTCGTCGAGGTCAACGCCGGCGCCGGCGTCAACCTGGCCGCCGACCTGGTCACCCCGGTGCCGACCTTCGATCCGGCCCTCGTCTCCGCGCGCGTCGGCCTCGAGGCCCGGCCCCTCCAGTCCGAGGACATCTCCGACCGCCGCTGGCTGACCGCGGGCATCTGGCCCGACAACCTCCCCGCGATCGCCGAGCTCGACGCGGCGCTCGACAAGATCGCCCTGCGCACCCGCGAGGAGGCCGCCTTCCTCCAGCTCGCCCCCTGCCCGCCCGAGAAGGCCGCGGCCTTCGTCGCCAAGAACATCCCCTCCGACGACCCCGAGGTCGGCCTGCTGATCTTCAACATGGGCACGACCGTGCGCATGTCCGACGCCGATTACGCCGCCTACACGGCGAGCATGGCCGCGATGCTCAAGGGGTGGGGGGAGCGCGCTCTCTGGGTGGAGGTCGAAACCGTGCGCGGCGAGACCTACTCCATGACCACCCAATTGCGGGTGCACCGGATCCTCGGCGGCCAACTGCGCAGCCTGGTGATGGCCAGCGTCGATTACGAGCACGCCACCCACCAGTACAGCGAAGCCGCCGCCGCCTTCCTCGGCCCCGTCGTCCCCGTCCCGCCCTCTCCCGCTAAGTAACCGATTTTTAACCGTTTCGACATTGAATTTCGACCAAAACCGGTCATAATTCATCCATGAGGCCCTGGAAGTCGCGGGCGGGGCAGATCGTCATCCCGGCGATGCTGCTCTTCCCGACTCTTTTTCTTTTCGTCTATCTCATCTACGAGACGGCGAAGCTGTCCCGCGAGAAGATCAAGCATCAGTTCGCGATGGACGCCGCGGCCTTCGTCGAGGCCACGAACTACTCCGACTTCCTGAACCGCACCGCCTACGTCAACGGCGCCTTCCCGATGCGCATCTTCGAGCAGGGCTACGACGACTTCCCGGCCGAGTGCGAAGGCAAGGTCGAGCACTGCGACAAGATCACCTACGCCGAGATCCTCTACCAGAACGGCATCTTCCCGCGCAGCCGCAGCGGCAAGAAGGAGTTCAAGAACGAGGACGTCTGGGACATCGAGTACGGCGGCAAGGGCGTCGGCAAGAACTCGACGAACCCGCAGATCGACGACCCCGTCGTGCTCTTCTCGCTCGACAACGCCAACAAGTTCTGGCATCCCTGGGACCTCGCTTCCGAGGTGTACAAGCTCTACGTGCAGGTCTTCTCCCTGCTCGGCTCGGTCGAGGACGCCCAGTGGCAGGTCCTCAAGCGCCTGACCAAGGACTCGAACCACAGCTTCCTCCAGAAGTCCTACTGGCTCAACACCGGCGATCCCGCCGTCTACGGCACGGAGCTCGCGCGCAGCTTCGACGTGGCCCTGGTCAACTTCAAGACCGAGGCGCATTGCGTCAAGAACCTGGTCTACCACGGCAATCGCCACCTGGGCGGCACCGGCATCCAGCAGTACCGCGTCTTCGGCACCGATCCGCCCGAGAAACTTCCGGACGGTCCCGGCACGTCCCCCGAGGGCTGCGGCCCGGGCGGCGGCCTTTTTCAGATCCAGACCGTCGACAAGACCTCGATAGACGCCCTGAGCAAGCCGAACGGATCCGAGTACCCGGGCCTGTCGCTGACGCTCAAGTGGCAGATACCGGGCAAGAACTACTTCAACGTGGACTTCGGCAACATGCCCCAGCATTTCCGGAACTCCGCCCCCGAGCTGCACACGACCGTCTCCGTCGGCGCCAACAACCCGAACGCCAAGGTCTGGCCGGAGCCCACGCCCAAGTTCCAGGTGAGGCAGTTCCCGTGAGACGGCTGGGCCGGCGCGGTCAGGCCACCACCGAGACCGTCCTCCTCTTCCCGATCTTCATGTTCTTCCTGTTCGCCTTCGCGAAGGTCTTCGCCCTCTTGATCCTGATGCAGAAGCTCGAGATCGCCTCCTTCTACGCCGCCCGCCGCTGGCAGCTGGAATCCCACCGCAACGCCATTCACGAGGGCTGGGACGAAGGCACCCTCCGCCCGCACATCCAGGAGAAGGTCCTGACCTACCTCGGCTACGGCACCCCCGCCGCCAAGTTCCTCGACCTCGTCGATTTCTGCCGCCAGACCGCCAACTGCCCGAGCAAGCCCGGCGTCACCGTCCAGCGCACCCAGGTCTGGAACGTCGTGACCGTGACCGCCTGCACGAAGCCGCTGCAGATGCCCTTCTACAAGACCACCGGCTTCGTCGTCTGCTCGACGAAGTACGTGCCCAACCGCGACCGTCCGATCGCCTTCGTCCTCCCCGGCATCAGCCCGTAAGGGAACAATTGCTATGATTCACGGGTCGCAGGGCGACGCGCGTCCGACGCGCCCAAGGAGACCGCATGAACTGGGCTAAATTCAAACTGTGGTGGGAGTTCTACTGGATCCACCTCGTCCTCGCCTTCATCGTCCTCGCCGCCGTCCTCCTCCCTCTCTGGTACCTGACCCGCCTCGAGGAGAGCGTCGCCCGCTACATCATCGGGTTCAACGTGATCTCGCTGCCCTCGAGCATCATCAACTCGCTGATCTTCGTCTTCTTCCTTTACACGTTCCAATACGGCGGCCTGTCCGACATCTCCAAGAAGAAGGTCGACCCGACCAAGATCAACGTCAAGTTCAGCGACGTCGTCGGCCTGGCCGAGCCCAAGCGCGAGGCCTGGGAGATCGTCCAGCTCATCAAGGACCGCGCCCTCCTGCGCAAGGTCGGCGGCAAGATCATCCGCGGCATGGTCCTCGCGGGCCCTCCCGGCTGCGGCAAGACCTTGCTCGCCAAGGCCATCGCGACCGAGGCCGGCGTGCCGTTCCTGACCACCTCCGCCTCCGAGTTCATCGAGATCTTCGTCGGCACCGGCGCGGCCCGCGTGCGCAAGATCTTCCGCCGCGCCCGGCTCTACGCCCAGGCCCACGGCGTCTGCATCCTCTTCATCGACGAGATCGAGGTCATCGGCCAGAAGCGGCGCTTCGGCGGCATGATGGACGGGGGCACGTCCGAGTCCAACAGCACCCTCAATCAATTGCTCGTCGAGATGGACGGCCTCAACGAGACCGACGCCGACGTGGTCGTCATCGCGGCGACGAACGCCAGCCTCGACATCCTCGACGAGGCGCTGGTCCGCCCCGGCCGCCTCGACCGCACGATCCGCGTCGACCTCCCGAACCTCAAGGAGCGCCTCGACATCTTCGAGTACTACTCGAAGAAGCTCAAGTGCGACCCGTCCATCGACCTCGCCCGCCTGGCGCGCAAGACCGTCCGCTACTCGCCCGCCTCGATCGAGAACGTCCTGAAGGAGGCCGCCCTGATCGCGACCCGCGAGCGCCGCGAGCTGATCTCCTACAAGGACTGCGTGGCCGCGCTCGACCGCATCGAGCTCGGCATAGCGCATCGCGTGAGCATGACCGCTAAAGAGCGCGAGATGACCGCCTTCCACGAGGCGGGCCACCTCGTGCAGATGTACCTCGAGCACCCGACCCGCGACGTGTTCAAGGCCTCCATCATCGAGCGCGGCGGCGTGCTGGGCGTCGTGCACTCCGTGCCCCGCGGCGAGATCATCCTCGACGACTCCGCCTCGCTGTACGCCAACATCAAGGTCTCCCTCGGCGGCTACCTGGCCGAGAAGATCAAGTACGGCGTCACGACCGAGGGCGTCGGGTCCGACTTCTCCAACGCGATGCGCCACGCGCACTGGATGGTGTGGTCCATCGGCATGGGCGAGAGCGGCTACGTCGGCAACTACGCGACGATGCCCTGGGAGCACATCTCCGAGGACGTCAAGCGCAGCCTCAACGCGGACACCAACAAGATCCTGCGCAACGCGATGGCGGAGACCGAGAAGACGCTGCGCGCCGAGTGGCACATCGTCGAGCGCTTCGCGGGCGAGCTGCTCAAGCGCGAGGAGCTCGACTACGACGAGATCGTGGACATCTTCAAGGAATACGGCAAGCAGCCGCGTCCCTTGCTCGAGTCCATCTAAAGGAAGGCGTCCTCCGTCCTCACCGTCGGGAACTCGCACCGGTGCGAGTTCCCGACGACTGTTTCCGGAAACAGTCCCCGGTCCTGATTGGAACCATTGATTGGAACCATTGTTGACTTTCGACGGATCCGGGGTTATATTCCGAGCATGCTGGTCGGTGCGAGTCTCCTTGCCGTGTTTCTGGCTTCCGCGCAGGCCCAACCGCCGCTTTCGCCCGTTCTAGCGGCGATCTCCGCCGCTGCTGAGAAACAGCCGCTTCCGGACCTGATCAAGGCATTGGACGCCGACGGCAAGACAAAGGCTCTCGCGCGGCTCGACCGTCTGGACCGTGCCGCGCTCGATCCTTCGGGTTTGGCCGAACTCAGTGAGGCCTACCGATTGCTCGGGAGGACGGATCGGGCCCTGGAAGCGGCCCGCCTCCTGTCGGCGAAGAACGGGGAGGCGGCGGGGGCGACCCAGGAGATATTGGCCCTGGCGCAGTCGGGCGATTACAAGAGTGCCCAAGCCTTCGCGGAGGGCGCCCTCAAGAAACATCCCCGCGATCCCAGCCTGCTGGCGGCGTATCATCAGGTCAAGAACCGCAGGGCGGCGGCTCCGGATTGGACGGGCGCTTCCTCAGAGAGCGCCGCGAGGCCTCATGGGCTTGGAAGTTCTCCTCCCGACACGCGTCCTTTCGTACTTGCGATCAAAGCCGGAAAGAGCGGCACGCCTCCCTCGCCGTTCGATGGCGGGTCCTATCTGGCTCCGGGTGCGGAGCGTCCATCCAGCCTTGCGAAGACCTGGGCGGCGTTCTGGGATTTGGGGTCGTACGCGGTCGACCGCGAGTCGGCGGCCGAAAAACGCCGAATGCGCGAATTGCGGGCCGAACTGGACAAGACCGAGACGGGGAGATCCTTGGTACGCGACCTCGGAGGATGGGAGCGCGTCCAGAAGGACGTCGATATGCGCTTCACCTCCACCTGGGACGACGGGCAAGTCGCCTACGCTCGGCCTCTCATGTCTCCGGATGCTCAGGGGCATCGTTATGCGCTGGTCATCAACAAGAAGATGATGTCCGAGCCGGACAGCTTCGTCGTTCCCGTCGTCGCCCACGAACTGAGCCACATTCGTGATTTTGAGCAGCAGGCCGCTCATCACGGGCTTGCCATCCCGAGTGAATTCGCCGCGCACCGGACCCAAATTCAGGTCTACGAGGAGATGAAGGCGAAGATGACTCCGGAGCAGATATCTCATCTCGGCGACACGCGCCGAGGCCGTTATCAGAACTTCATCGCGATACTCTGGGAGGACCACATCCTGCAGAGGTTCAAAACCCCGCAGGAAATGTCCAAAGCTATCGGCTCCAGCGAGTATGATGTGCGCGCGCGGGCGGTATTCAGGGACCTGCTCTCGGGCGCCGTCGGGCCCGGGGGCCCGCAGCTCGATCATCACCTCAACGGGCAGGGCGACGGGCTCTATCGATTCTTCACCGACGAAAAGGATATCGTCGACTTGGTGAAGGAGCGGCAGGCGGCCGGCGATTATCCGACGGACCAGCAGCGCGCGGACACGCAGACGCTGGCCAAGCGCGCCGCTCTGATATCCAGCTCGGACCGGCGCGACGCGGCCTATCGGGCACGGTTCGGGTTCCAGATCAAACAGGGAGACCGATGAAGAAGACCGCCGCGATTGCCGGTGCTGTTTTCGTGTTCATGGCCGCCGTAATCCTCTGGATCGACGCGAATCCCAGGATCGCCGCCGCGCCGTTCGAGCTTAAATCCGGCATCACCATCGATCTCCCTCTCGGGTGGCCCAAGCCCGACGAGGAGTATGGGATAGTCTCGATTTCCGCCGGTCCTGGCGATGGGTATCCGTGGATGCTGTCGCTCCAGGACGCCGGGGCGAAAGCGAAGATGGACGGCGTGATCGAAGAGCTTCGCAAGGGCGACGGGGACCTCGCCGGCGCGATTCGCGAGGTGAAACTGCGAAACGGCATCGTGGCGAAATCCTGGATATTCACTCAATCCATGGTGGAACTAAGCCAGGACAACCGCGTCTATGTTTTTGTTGCGCCCAACGGGCATGTATATTGGGCGATGCTTCCGCTGCCGAAATCGTGGAGAAAGGCGAGGCGCTACGACGCGATCTTTCGCGGTGTCGTGGGGAGCATGCGTTTTAAGTCCTAGGGGACCCGTATTCGCCGCCGTGCTCGAGGTAGGAACGCTCGATCGCCCGCGCGACGCGCACGATGTGGGCCGCTTCCAGCGGGCGCAGCCAGGACAGGATGAGCTGCATCTCCCGGCCCGCCGGAGCCAGCTCCACCGTCGGCTCCTCCGGCGTCTTGTCGGGGACGCCGAGGCGTCTCGGCGGGAAGGCGCGCAGGTCGATGCCCTGCAGGAGCGCCGTGTCCCAGGCCCCGAGGTCCATGTGGGGCGGCTTGCGGTGGAAGAAGACCATCGTGCAGTTGAGGACGGGGCCGTCCGGGATAGCCACGTCGTCGATCTTCTCGAAGCTCAGGAAAGTCGTCTGCTCCAGGGCGCCCTTCATCTCCTCGATGATCTTGATGGAGTTCTCGAGGTAGCCGGGGCCGAAGAAGACCACGGCGCCCTGCGTCATCATCAGGTCGCCGACGTGCGGGGGGAGCTCCTTCGCGGCCATCGTCAGGCCTTCTTGGCGGGGGCCTTCTGCTGCTTCTTCAGCCAGTCCTTCAGCCAGAACTTCATCTCAGCGTCGAAGGTTTTCTTCACTTCCGGAGAATTGATGTCGAGGTCGGTTTTGACGCCGGAGCCGCGGACAATTTTCCCGTTCTCGTCGAATTTTGACTGGGAAAGAACGACCTTTTCGAGCTTCCCATTGAGATCGATCCGGAAATAACGCGTCTGTTTGTCGAGCCCGGATCGTTTGATTCTGACGATGTACGCGCACGTTGCGCGTTTCTCAGCAGCTTCTGGATTTGCGCTCGCCGTATTGTCATAAATCACATAGCACGCGCGTGTCTCAACGTCATTGTCGCTTTGCCCCATCACAACTTCATGCTTCTTCATCGGCATCGCGTTTGGAAGTCCGATGACTGCGGCGAGGACGCTGCTAACATTGCTTTCGACGCCGTTCTGGAGCGTGATATCGATGAGCTTTGCAACCCCGGTCTTGGTGTCTTTGACGGAGTCCTTAAGATCTGACTTGTTGGAAGATTTGTCTTTGTTAACGGACGTTAAACTCTTGGGTTGGGCATTGACAAGGCTCGGCAGGGCCGTAATACTTAGCGCTAGAACGACAGCGGACTTTCTGAAATTCTCGCGGATGGTTCTCATAAAAATAATGGCCTTAGTCTATTGTAACACGTCTCCCTCCGTCGTCAAGACCTGCAAAAGTCAGCAGTTCCGTCGAGCCTTTTACGTCGGACTCTTGTTTTTGGCGGGTCGCGGTGTTTGCTCTGAGGTGCTGCCGAAATCTCCCGCCGTACCTGCGATACGCGTTGACAATGAAGATGCTGAAACGGCTGCGTATACCGCGAATAACGATAACGTAGGAATACTCCAGAATGGCGCGGTCGCATTGGCGGCGTTGAACGAGAAAAAACAGCGGAATCCCGCCGACCCGGCAGTCGCCGCCGAAATCAAGGCGATCGATGATAGAAAGATCGCGATCGTTCAAGCCGCCGACCAATCGGCGACGAAATTCCCGAACAGCGACCGCATCCAGCGCGCCGCCGGCGCCGTGGCCATACAGGCGGGCGACTACAAGAAGGGCCTCGCCTACGCGGACCGCGCGGTGACCCTCGCCGAGGCGAACCCCGGCGACGGCAAGGCGCTGGCCGCCGCCCTGCGCACGCGCGCGACCGGGTCCCTGTGGTCCGGGGATTATCCCAAGGCGGCCGCGGACGCGCAGCGCGTGCTGAAGGTCTTCCCCGACGACAAGGCCGCGCGCTCCATCTACGAGATGTCGAAGGGCCGCGCCAAGAACGCGGTGGTCGGGATCGCGACGACGCAGAGCCGCCCGATGGCGAACGCGCTCGTCGAGAGCTCCCTGCTCGACGACCCGCGTCTTAAGGAAGCGGGCCGGCGCGCGGGAGACCGGGCCGCCGCGATCAAGCGCACCGAGACCGCGATGCGCTTCATCAGCGCCGGCGACGGGACGCGCGCCTTGGCGGCGGCGAACGCCGCCGTCGAGGCGGACCCCGCCCTGGCCGACGGCTACATGATCCGCGGCCTGGCCTACACCATCCTGAAGGAGTTCGCCGCCGCCCTGCGCGAGTTCACCAAGGCCATCGACCTGTGGTCGGCGCAGGGCAAGACGGAGAACCTGCCCGTCGCCTACGGCCGCCGCGCCGAGGCCGGCAACGGGGCGAAGGACTACCCCAACGCCCTGCGCGACGCGGAGAAGGCCGTGCAGGCCGACGCCGGCCTGGGCCTCGCCTACTTCGAGCGAGCGCGCGCGCTGGAGGGCCTGGGCGAGAAGGGGGAGCGCATACTCGCGGACTTCAAGCGCGCCGCGGAGCTCACCCCCGAATACGCGGCCGACTACGCCGCCGCGCGCACGCGCCTGTCGGCCGAGGCCCCCGCGGCGGCGCCGTCGCGCCCGTCGCGCGGCTGGCTGCGCGCCGTGCTGGTCGGCTCCTCGTCGCTCGCCGTGTTCCTGATATTCCTGTATTGGCGTATGTCGCGCCGCGCCCGGCCGGAGGAGCGCATCGGCTTCACCGCCGAGCGCAAGGAGCTCGACTCGCAGTACGACATCACCGCCCCTCTCGGCGAGGGCGGCATGGGCATGGTCTATAAAGGTTGGGACAAGGTCCTCAAGCGCCCGGTCGCCATCAAGAAGCTCCGTACCGAGCTCCAGGCCAGCCCCCGGGAGCGGGAGCGCTTCTTGAAGGAAGCCGAGATGGTGGCGTCCCTCCATCACCCCCACATCGTCGACATCTACACCATCATCCGCCACGCCGAGGACACCTATCTCGTCTTCGAGTACGTCTCGGGGATGACCTTGCACGAGCTGCTCAACGAGAGCTCCGGGCGGCGGCTTCCGCCCGCTCGCGCCCTGGAGGTCCTGCGGCAGGTCGCCGAGGCCGTCGACCATGCCCACTCGCGCCACGTCATCCACCGGGACATGAAGCCCTCGAACGTGATGATGGCCGACGGGGGCTGGGTCAAGGTGATGGACTTCGGCATCGCCCGGCAGGTGCTGGACTCCCTGCTGACCACGACCAAGACCATCGTCGGCACGCCGGTGTACATGTCGCCGGAGCAGGCCATGGGCGTGGTGGTCAAGGAATCCGACGTGTTCGCCCTGGGAGTCACTTTATACGAGCTTTTGACCGGCGCCGTGCCCTTCAAGGGCCCCGGCGAGATGAGCGACAAGATGGAGGGGCGGTTCACGCCTCCCTCGGCCTTGGTCCCGGAGCTGGGCCAGGCGATCGACGCGGTCCTGCGCAAGGCCTTGGATCCCCGCCCCGAGGACCGCTATCGCCGCTGCGGCGATCTTTACCAGGCCGCGGTGAGCGCTTTGAACGGCCAGGTGACTCCCGCGGGACCTCGGTAAAAACTCGGTAAAGAGGACCCCTTTCCTTGACAAAAATTCCGGGGGGGGCTACACTCGAATCAGTCATATGAGCGTTACTTTGAGTCCCATCGCGCCGCGATATGCGGTTTCTGATGCGGATGACCCGTTTAAAAAGTACTGGTGGGCGATCCTCATGGGGATCGTTTTCACCGCCCTTTGGCTTTTGACGCCCATGCTGGGCGAGAAATCCGTGGGTTCGACCGCGATCGACACGGCCAAGCCCAAGGTCGAGGAGAACGTCGAGCAAAGCCTGGCGTCCGACTCGGGCGACGGCATCAATCTGTCGATGGAAGGCACGGGGCACAAGAGGAAGGAGGACGGCGTGCTCGGCTCGTCGCTGTACCAGCCTCCTCCCGAGGAGGCGGTTTCCGCGGCGGCGGCGGGCTCGGCGGTCCTCGGCTCCGCGTCCGGATCGGCGTCGGGAGGCACCTTGGCGGGCGCGCTCAAGAAGGTGAGCGAAGGCTCCGGCGGCTGGGGCGAAAAGGCGCAAAAAGGCTTCAACCTGCCGAAGCTCGCGGGCGGGTCCCTGTCGGGCATGGGCGCGGCGAGCGGGGGCCGGGCCGGCTCCGCGTCGGGCTCGAGCGCGTTCGGCTCGAGCAACGCCAGCATCGGTTTCGCCGGGACCAAGGGCCTGTCCGGGAACGTCGACGTCGAATCCGGCCCCGCCTCCAAGGGGCTGGCCGCCCTCAAGGCCGCCTCCACGCAGGCGCAGCTGGCCGCGGGGAAGAAGAGCCTCGACGACTCGCGCGGCGCGATGAGCGGGGTGTTCGACGGCGCCAAGGGCGGCAGCAAGATCGGCGGCGGCGCCAGCGCCATGGGCGCGGCGTACGCGGCGCTCGACGCCGCTCCCGCCAACTTGAAGGAAGCGGACCCGAAGCTCAACGAGAAGAAGATCGAGCCGCCCTCCGGGGCCGACGTGGCCCAGAGCGACATGGGCGACAGCGAGATCGCCAAGCAGATCGCGATGCAGATGGCGGGCGCCGTCCTCGGCGCGGTGATCGGCGGGCCGGTCGGCCCCATCGTCACCCAGGTGATCATGCAGGCCGTCCAGCGGCAGGCGGACCAGGAAGCGAAGGTCCGCGAGTTGGAAGAGAAGCAGCAGCTGGAGCAAGCCAAGCGCAGGATGGGAGCTCGGACCTAGACGTGCTGGATTTAGCTTAGACGCACCGGAGGAGTTTTTATGGACCCGAAGACCCAGATGCCCGACATCAAGGCCGAAGTCCTCAAGACCGACGACGGCAAGAAGAAAGGAGCCGGTCTTCTCGGCCTTTTCGGAGGCGGCGGCAGCGGCGCCGCCGGAGGTCTGGGCGGCCTGGGCGCGGGCGCGGCGGGCGGAGGCGGCCTGCTCGCCACGAAGGCGGGGATGCTCGCGCTGGTCCTGATGGGCTCGGCGGTGGCCGGCGGCATCGGCCTGGCCGGCTACAAGATGTTCGGCCCCGGCGACGCGGACAGGACCGGAGGGAATCTTTCGCTGTTCGCGCCGAAGCCCCAGCAGTCCTCGTCCGACGGCGTCGCGCCGGTCAACGCGGACGGCTCCTCGGCCTCGCTGAGCATGATGGCGCAGGCCGCGGCCAAGGACAAGGAGCCCGAGGTGTCCGACTCGGCGTCCGCGGCGGCCCCGACCGGCGCCGCCGCCGGCGATCCGGCCAAGGACGCCGCGGCGGCGGACGCCGCGCGGCGCGAGGCCGAAGCCCGGGCCGCCGGCGGAGGCGCCCTCAATTCCGGCGGCGGAGCGGGAGCGGTCGGCTCGATGGGACGCGGCCTCGCCAACGTGAAGAAGCTCGGCGCGCTGTCGGGCGCCTCGAGCGGCGGGGCGTCGACCACGGCGGGCTCCGGCACGGTCGGACGTCTCGGCGACAATCTCGCGAACGCGTCGCGCAACGGCGCGTCCAGCGGCTTCTCGAAGGGCGGTCCCGGGGCCAAGGCCTCCAGCGCGCGCGGCGTGGCCGCGCGCGGCGGACGCGGCGCCCGTGCCCAGGCGCGCAACGTCATGGGAGACCAGGCGAACGGCCGCGCCGGCTCGAGCTTCGCGGCCGGCAGGACCTACGACGGCTCGGCGACGCAGAGCGGCGGCGCGATCGGGCCCGACGGCGGGGCGATCGGCATGGGCGGAGTCGGCGACGGCGCGGCCGCCCAGCCGAAGTCCCTCGCGGCGAACTCGGCGAAGAACGTCAACGAGCAGGAGCCGCCCATCCCCCCGGGTAAGCACATGGTCACGCCCTGGGAAAAGGCGCTCAACAACGCGATGATGGCGGTGGCTCTCGCCGGCATGCTGATGATGGCGGCCAACATGCTGCTGAAGGATCTCGATCCCGTGACGAAACCCGGCACTTTGACGATCGCCAAGGTTCTTTTGGGCTTGGCTATTGCGGCATCGGCCGTGGCGCTGTTCTTCGCCGGCCAGGCGACGTTCGGGCCGGGCGGCCAGAAAACACAGGGCGGTCTGATCATGTTGGCGGCGACCGCCGCAGGCGGTTTGGCGACGTACCTCATGAGTCAGATATGGGGAGATCCGACGAAGGACTCCCTCGCCAAGGCGATGACCGACTCCTCAACGATTGTTAAAGTCATCGGAGGCGGCGCGGCAGTCGCCCTCATCGGTGCGATGATGATTCCCAAGAAATCGATGGACGAGTCGGAGGCGAAGGAAAAAGGCTATCCGACGAGCTACTACGCCCCGGCTCAGCAGCAGAATTATCGGGTGTAGTCGGCGTCGTTGATGGTGCCGTAATCGCGATCGGTCGCAGTCTGACCGGTCGCGATTTCTTTGTATCATCCGATTTGTGAGAATGGCATGTAAGACCCTTTTGTGCGGGCAGATATTCGCCAGCGTCCTTAGCGGGTGTGTCACCGAGCCCGCCCTTTACGGAGCCGCTCGCTGGGGGAACATCCCGAAAATGGAGCGCGAGTTGGCGAAAGGCGTCAGCATCGAGCAGCCGCATCAATCAAACCATTACACACCGCTCATGATCGCGGCGATGGCCGGCCACACCGCCGCTGTCAAATATCTGCTGGATCGCGGGGCGAACATCAACGCGCAGCATGCGGGCGGGGGGGGTACCGCGCTTCATAGCGCGGTCATCAGTCGCAATCCAGAGGTAGTTCGGTTGTTGGTTATGCGCGGCGCGGATGCGATGATTCAGAATGCCAACGGAGCGACGGCCTTGGATAACGCGCGCGATTGGAAGAGCGAAACTATTCCCATGCCTCCTTCGATCATCACCATACTCGAGAAGGCGAGCGCGACTGGAATGGCCACCGCAGTGTCGTCTGCCGTTCGGCCGCTGGATTCAGCTTTCGTAAAATCATCTTTGCAGCCGACCTTTTCCGCAGGTGAAAGTCTCGATGATTACGCCGTCGTCGTAGGCATCGAGAATTACCCCGACCTTCCCGCCGCGACCTACGCCGAACGGGACTCGGCCGCGGTCAAGAGCTTCATCCGCGCCCTGGGCGTGCCCGAGAGGAACATCGTGCTCCTGACAGGGGGCCGCGCGACGAAGACCGGGATGGAGAAGACCATCGAGGCCTGGCTGCCGAACAACGTCTCCGAGAAGTCCCGCGTCTACGTCTACTACTCGGGCCACGGCGCGCCGGACACGAAGACCGGCGACGCCTACCTTGTGCCCTCCGACGGCGATCCGCAGTACCTGGCGCAGACCGGCTACCCGCTCAAGCGGCTCTACGCCAAGCTCGGCGAGCTGAAGGCCAGGAGCGTGCTCGTAGCACTCGACTCGTGTTTTTCGGGCGCAGGCGGCCGGTCGGTGCTGGCGAAGGGAACCCGCCCGTTGGTCGGGAAGGTGGACCTCTCGGTCCAGGCCCAGGGCAAGGTCTCGGTCATCGCGGCCTCGGCCGGCGACCAGATCTCGGGGGCCAATGACGAGGCGGGCTACGGGTTGTTCACCTACAACCTCCTGCAGGGCTTGAACGGCGCCGCCAAGGACGCCCAGGGTCGGGTGACGCTCCAGTCGCTGTACGGCTATCTCAAGCCCCGCGTGCAGGACGACGCGCGCCGCGGCAATCGCGAGCAGACGCCGCAGCTCCAGGCCGTCGGCGAAGACTTTGTCCTGCGCGCCAAGTAAAAATATCGATAGAACGCAGATGCAGGCCCTTGACGGGGAGTCTGGACGGGTTTACGCTATTCCCATGAGGTGCAATGTCCTCAGCCTCCTCATCGTAGCGCTCCTCGCAACCTCTAGCCTCGCCCAAGACGAGATTCCTCCGACTGGACAGCGAATCGCTCAGGCGGTCGAGCAAGAAACGAAAAGGCCCGCTTCGCAACTCATCCGTCTCGACCAATCCTTAACGCAGACCCAAGAGGATAGGAAGCAGGACCGCATCGATGAGAAGCGCTACCAAGAATTCCTGACGAAATTCCGGACGGACCTCGACGCGGCGATGGCCGGAGTTAAACCGACTCCGGCGAACACCGTTCTGCATGCGCGCATCCTATCCCGCCTCGGTGATACGGAACAAGCCCTGGCGGCTTTGGGGCCGACGCTTGCGCATGACCTTGCCAATCCCGCGGTGCGTGTGGCCTTGGGCCAGGTGCGCTACGATCAGAAGGATTACCCCGCCGCCCTCGCCGAAGCGAACGCGATCCTCGCGCGTGATCCCGAGAACAAGGACGCTCTCGCCCTCAAGCATTCCAGCGGGGGCCGCATCGGGCCGGGAGCCGCGGCCCCGAGCGCGGGTGTGCAAGGAATCGGAACTGCCGCCGTCGCGGAGCAGTTTCGCGCGCCGCGCGCGAAGGATTCCCCGAAGGTTCAGGCCCTGGTGCCGAGGATTCGTGAAGCGCGCGACAGCGGCGACCTGCGTACGGCTATGACCTTGGCGCAGGAGCTTATGAGGGTGGAGCCCTCTTCGGAATACGCTCAGGAAATCTACCGGATCGTGACGAAGGACTACGCGCGTTGGCAACGTGTCCAGAAGACCGTCGGCTATATCAACAGCGCCAAAACGGCTTTGAGCGCGGGCCGCGGCGACGAGGCCTTGGATTGGGCGCAAAAGGCCGTTCAGACGGACCCCGCCCCGGAAGTCATGAAGTTCGCGGAAGAAGTGCGGCAGATCGTCGATGACGGGAAGGTCGAGGCGGTGCCGCAAAAACGAAAGGAGCCCGAGCCGGGGAGCGGCGGAATCCCCTTGTGGCCGATGTTCCCCGTCTTCGGGCTCGGCGCGGCGTCTTACGCGGTAGCCAAGAGCCGTAAGACGGTCGAGTCCGAGGACGGCTTCAACGAAGACGACCGCCCGCAGCCGGGCGAGCTCCAGCGCTTCGTGGTGGGCTCGATTCTGGCCGGCCTCGCGGGAGCTGGATTGTATTTGGGCGGGGCCATGGTGGTCAGCGCCGGAGCGCCGCTTGCGGCGCGGTTTATGTCCGGCCCCGGGCAACAGGCGATGCGGCTCGCGCGGTCTGAAGCTGGCGCAATCAACCCCCGCTCGATTCAAGGTGTCGAGGGGGCGGCTCTCCAGGAGAAAGTCGCGGCCGAGGAAGCTGCGGAGATCGTCCGGCAAGTCGTCATCAAGAAAGGTGAGATTCTTAACCGCGTGTGGCATTCTGAATGGACAAAAGGTTCTAAACTTTCTGGCCCCGAGGGATACAGCTACTGCCGCGGCGCGTGTCTGCCGATCAACGCGAGCAGTGCAATTGAAGGGCGAGGACTGAACGTGGGAGTAATAAATAATGCCCGATCCGGCGCGCTCTATCGCGTCACTGACGACGTTGTCGTGACCATCCGTCGATCCATCGGCGGCTACAATGAGGAAATTCTTCTTCGCGGTCCGGAAGACGTCAAGAAGCTGCAACTAATTAGCGCCTCCGTTTCCTCAATTCCTCCATGACCATGAAAAATAAACTTCCAATTAAAGAAATTCAGATTCAGGGCGTATTGACGGGCAATTGGCCGCCAGAGGCGCGAGAGTTCGCCGCTGATCCCAAAATCCATCTCTCGATCAAACGGATTGATATTGCTGTGCACCTCAAGCAACACCCCCAGGCTGCACATGACTATTTGAAGCGATGGGAAATGCCTTGCGCTGCGGACATCCCTGCAATTTGGAGAGAGAAAGAAGGATATCGTGTCGCATGGATGGCATGGGATGGAAAGGCATTCGATGTCCAGAAGTTCTCGAACTTGATCGATGCGGTTGTCGAGCATGTCTCGATGCACAATGGAATCATGGATTGATGCAGGGCAGTCGAGGTCAGCGCGATGAGTCGGCAGCCATGAATAAGACTGAAGACGATGCTGCCGGCGACCGTGGTTCCTGCGAGTCATGTTGCGCCATTTTCCCATACCGATTGATCCATAGCGGCTTCAATGGCTCTGCGTTCGCGTATTGCGATCTGTGTGGGATGTTGGCATTGCTGAGTCATTCCGAAGTACCGCGCGACTTGAAAAAGAACGAGTATGGACCTGTGACGGACGACATGGAAGGCCGGTTGGCTCCCTGCCGTTGCGGCGGCAAGTTCCGCGCAAGTGCTTCTCCGCGTTGCCCGGATTGCTCGAAAGAGTTGTCGCCTGAGCGAGCCGCCGAATGGATCGAAAGGAACGCGCCCGGTACTGCAAAAGGGTGGCGCTGGCAGAGATCTTGGCAGGGAACCTACGCCCTTCTAATTGATGAGAAACTGGTTTGCGACAACTGGCAAGAATGATAGCCGCGTTTTTTTGAGAGACTTTTCGAGGGGAGGGGGACTGCCTCAAAGTGGCCGCTTCGCTTGAGTCCCTTGAGGAGCATTTGAGCGCGGCTGAGAAGATTCGCCTCAAACTCGCGCGTAAAAGAGCCGTGAAGCGCTCGATCTAACGTTCCTTGCGTCTTTAAGGGGTCGCTTGCGCGGTCGCGGCGCTGAAAAAGGCAGAATCTACGAGTGGGATTCGCAGCATGGGGAACTGGAAGTGTACGACCGTCGAGGCCGGCACATCGGAGTTCGCGATCCGAATACTGGGACATGGATTAAATCCGCAGTCCCTGGGAGAACTATAGAACCTTGAATCCCGCGAATAAACACTGCTGCCCCATGATGGGGGCGCGGATCGAAGATGAAGATCATGTCGTCATCTTCAGCGAGAAGTTTATGGAATATAAAATTCCCGTGAGGGACGGCGGAACGAGCGGAATCGTTATGCGCTATTGTCCTTGGTGCGGCAAGAAACTTCCTGAATCGGCTCGTTAAGACCCGCAACCATGTCAATAGGAACACGCCCGCTGGTCGGCAAGGTGGACAAGGCGGTCTAGGCCCAAGGCAAGGTCTCGGTCATCTCGGCCTCGGCCGGCGACCAGATCTCGGGCGCAGCTTCAAGGCGGCGGCGAAGACTTCATCCTGCGCGCCAAGTAGCCGGAGCAGGGCGGTTATTGGACAAAATTGCCTCCGGCAGGGGCGCTCCAGTCAAAGATTGACAGCGCACTTAATCCTATCTGGGGCAATACGGCGTAGAAAATCGTCGTGATCAAGGCTCCCCAAGGGACCAGGATTTTTGAAGGCATCGCCGCCGCGCAGGGCGGCTTGGTCGGAGGGGGCAGTCAGGTGTATTTGGAGCACGGCACAGTACAATTATCATGGATTATTCATTGAACGAATGTCCTTGGGAGCCGATTCATGGATTCCATAGCCCAAGTGAATTCCAAAAATTTGAAAAGTGGATAACTGGACAAATTCAAGAGAGGCAGGCCGAAGAGTTGCCTGTAGAGGTTGAATTCCAAGGCAACTATGGCCCCCAACGATGGTTCAAGCACGTTTCCTCGGGGCAAATCTGGTACCTAGCTCCTCCCGATGCCCCATTCTATGGTGTATTTGAACCGTTGGTATCCAGGCTGCTCGAACGGCTGTGTTACTTGCTCGGTCAAGCGGGGCAGGAGCGATGGGAAAGCGTAATCAATGAGGCAGCATTCGCTTTGCGTGAACCTGATTTTCCCAAGGGTTACCAAAAAGTTCGGTCTCTTTATCAATCCTTAGTGAAAACTGAAAATGGGTTCGCTGATTTAAAAATAAAAACACCAGCAGACCGGCAGTTGCAGGCGCTCCGGAATAAAATCACCCTCTTATTCAATTGAACGCCACTCGCAGAGGCGATGTTTCCTGGGAGGGGCGTTACTTCGGGCGGAGCAAGGGTGTTCCAAATAATGAACATGCGTTTCCTGGAAAATGCGCCGAAGGAAATCGTCGAGGTCAGCGCGATGAGTCGGCAGCCATGAACAAGGCTGAAAACGAGGCGGCCGGTGACCTTGGTTCCTTCCTGTAAATACGCGTTTTAAGCGTATTTTCCCCCCCAAAGTAAAAATACAGTAACGGGGGGTCATTTCCTTGACAAAAATTTGGGACAGGGCTACACTGCCTCAGGCGCAGAAATGCAGATTTCCGGGCCCGTTTTAGGGTCCCATTCGTATGGAGCTGAGTATGGACACGAAAAAGGATTCTTCGGTCTCCGACGTCCCGACCTTCAAGGTTGCGCGAGTCGGCAGCGACCGCAAGCGCAAGGGCGGCGGGTTCTCCTTCCTTCGCGGCGGCGGCTCGCGCGGCGCCTGGAGCGGCGCGACCGGCGGGTCGGGGGCCGCGGGCGGGGCCGGCGGCGCCCTGGGCATGAATTTCTCGAAGGTGATGCTGACCATCCTCATGACCGCGACGGTCGGCTCGGGCGCGGTTTACCTCGGGGCGCGCAGCGCCGCGAACGTCCGTTCCGGCGGCGACAAGAAGCCGCAGATTTTCTCGGGCAAGGACATCAAGATCGAGGGAGATACGTCCAATCTCCCGTCGAACTCCAATACGATTCCGAACTCGCTGGGCTATCTGACGGGCAGCCGTGACGGCCTGACGCCCGAGGAGCGCGCCAAGAAGGAGGCCGAGGCGGCCGCGGCGGCGGAGGCTCAGCGCCTCGCCGACGAAGAGGCGGCCAAGAAGGCCGAGGCGGAGAATGCGGCGGGCAAAGGCGTGGACCCGAACGCCTTGCTGGCGTCGGCCAAGGCCGACGGCGGCGCCGGCGCCAAGGGCAGCGCCTTCGGCAAGAAGTTCGGCTCGCTCAGCTCGAGCATGGGCGGCGGCTCGTCCCTGTCGGGCGGCGCCGGCCTGTCGGGCGGCGTGAACCGGTCGTTCGGCGGGGCGGGGTCCCTCGGCAAGGGCGCTTCCGCCGGCAAGCTCGCGGCGATGAAGGGCACGGCGCGCCCGTCCTATTCCAAGGCGGGCGGGGCCCGGATGGCCTCGAGCAAGACTAAGGGCTTCGCGCGCAAGCAGCTGGCCAACGCGAACGCCTACTCCCGGCGCGCCTCGTCGGCGGGCAAGGGCGAGACCGCCGCCACCGACGCGGGGACCGCTTTCGACAACAACCCGGGCGCGGGCAACGTGATCAGCGGCCCTGGAGTCGGCAAGGGCAGCGGCTCCTCGACCGGGGCCGACAGCACGCCCAATTCCGTCGACAGCGGCGGCCCCACGGGCAACGCGCCGGAGGGGCCGGTCGACTGCGGCCCCAACAATTACCTGACCGCCGATGGCGGCTGTGCTCCCATCAATACGGGCTCGGGCAAAGACGCGAAGCCGGCGCTGACGATGATGGCGAACATCGCGATGGGCCTTCTTCTGTTGATTGGAATAATCTCGACTATTGTTATGGTCGTGAGGGACACCGTCATCGGGGCCGCCATTGGAGAAGCGATGGCCAGCATCATTCTGGTTTTGGGAGTCATAGTTACCGGCTTGGGTGTCGCTATGATGGCCATGGGCGACTATGTCACGGGCGGCATAGCGACTTTGGTCGGCGGAATTACGTCGTACATGGCTTACACCGCTCCGGAGACGCTGACAATCGGCGAAGGGATGGTGGCCGGGTTCGGCGGCGCGGCGCTCACCATGGTGGGCAAGATGCTCGACGCGGGCAATCATAAAGAAAAGGCGCCGGTCGCCGCGCAGCAATGATTCTGGGAGATCACTAGTCATGGCTAATAACGAGGACGTCAACCAGGCCAATCAAGGGGCGCCGGCGGCGGATATCCCGGACCTCAAGAAGAAGGAGAAGGAGCGCAAGAAGGCGGGCGCGGCCTGGGGCGGAGCCAAGCCCGGCGGCGGCTCGTTCTCCGGCGCCACCGGAGGCACGGTCGCGCGTTCGGCGGCGAGCGCGGCGAGCTCCGCGGGCGGCGCGGCGGGCGCGGCGGCCGGGGCGGCCCAGGCGGCCGGGGCGAGCTGGCTGTCCTCGACGATCGCGGCTTTGACGGCGACGGCCATGGGCAAGATGCTGGTGGCGGCCGGCGTGGCGATCTTCCTGGCGGGCGCGGGCCTGTTCGCCTATTCCCTGTTCAACGGCGCCGGCGCCGACGGCGCCGGCGGCATCGGCGACCTGGGATCGATCGCTTCCTCGATGAAGATCCGCAGCGGCGACGTGGACCGGACGGGCTACGTCGCCAGCAACGGCGAGATCATGTTCGATCCGATCAAGGCGGCCGAAGCCAAGAAGGCGGCGGCGGAGGAGAAGGCGCCCGAGGACAAGACGGCCGGCGAGGCGGTCCCTCCGGACGCGATCGCGGACGCCGCCGGCAAGGGCGGCGATTGGAACCGTCCCGGCCTCGAGCATAACCTGAGCGGCGCGAAGCTCTCGTCGAGCCTCGGCGGCGGCTTCGGCGGGAAGAACATCTTCGCCGGCAACAGCGCGGCGCCGAAGTTCAACGACGCCCTGTCGAAGGCCAACATCAAAGGCGGCGAGAAGGGCCGCCTGTCGGCCTCGCGCAGCTCGCGGACCGGCCGCACGGTCAAGGGCGGCAAGGCCAAGTCGATGAAGGCCAACAAGGCGTTCGGCCAGCTTAAGGTGGCGAAGGGCATGTCGGCCCTCGGCGCCGGAACGAGCGCCACGGAAGGCGCGGCCGCGACGGCCGCCAACGCGTTCGACGGCGGCCAGGGGGCGGGCAACGTGGTGGGCTCGCCCACGGCGCCGACCGGGGCCGTGGATTCTCCGAGCACGCCCAACGGCGCGCCCGACATGACGGCGCCGTCCGTGGACACTCCCACCGGCACCTTGATGGACCCGGACAACGCCCAGGCTCTCTCGGGGATCGCGGCGCTGGCCAAGGCCGCCGGCGAGATGAAGAAGAAAGCGGAGCAGATGATGATGATGGGTCTCGCTTTGATCGCCGCCGGAGCCGCCATCATGGCCATGGCATCCGGCCCGTGGGCTCCCATCGTCATCGCGATCGGCTTGATGATAATCGGCATCGGCGTTATGCTCGTCAGCATGAGCAACATGATGAAAAAGCAGGCCGAGATGATGAAGAACATGGCCGAATCGGCGAGCCAGATGCTCGCGGCGCGCACGAGCGACGTCAAGCAGAACGAGATCAACCAGTACTGCATCGACAAAGCGTACGCCGACGGCACTAATCCCAAGGATTGCAACCCGCCCGACAGCGTGACGGAGAATCGCCAGACCATCGAGAACGACAACTCCGCGGTGGAGCGCCACAAGGACATGGTCAAGGAGACCGGCCGGGTCGAAGGGGTGAACGGCAAGCCGACGGGGCAGTGAGGGCTTGATAAAGTTCGGTAAAAGGACGCGGCTCGCATTGACAGCCTAGAGGGTACGCACTACACTATCGGGGCGTAAGAAAAAGAGAAAAATATGTCAACTTTCCTCGAAAAGAACAAGAAAAAGAGCGCCTTGGCGGCGCTGCTTCTCTTCATCAGGACGCGCAAGACCGTGACCGCGCTGCTCCTTCTGGTGGCCTTGGCCTCGTTCTTGTTCGTCAGCCCGTCCAACTTCATCCTGAGCTTCCCGGGCGGCGCCCGGGTGGCCGCGGGCGTGGCTTGGATCGCGGGGAAGGTGGGCGTGGATACCTCGAAGTGGGGGCTGGCCGGAGGCAAGCGCGATTACGGCGACCTGCTGGCGGCGTTCCGGGCGGCCAAGGACGGCGGCGGGAAGGCCGGCTGGGCGGCGTTCATGCGCGGCGGCGAGGCGGCCGACGCGGCCAAGCTCGCCGCGGGCAGCACCGGCTCGCTCGGCTGGGTCAAAGGCAGCGCCAAGGATCTCGAGGCGTCGGGCGGCAGCGGCGCGAACCTGCCCAAGCCCGGCTCGGTGGAGGGCGTCCTCAATCCCGACGACGCCAAGAACGCCGCCGAGGGCAACGCGGTGGCTTTGAACGAGGACGAAGTGACCGGCGAGCGCGAGGGCCTGGTGAAGAGCGCCTTCGCGGGCGGTTTCGGCAGCGGCTTCGGCAGCGGCTTCGGCTCCGGCTCCGGCTTCGGCAGCGGCGGCACGAGCGTCTCCGGCGGCTCCTCGGCCGGCGGCATGCTGTCCGGCGGCTCGTTCGCGGGCTCCGGCTTCTTCGGCAACGGCAAGGGCGCTGCGAGCGGCAAGCTCGGCGACGTGGTCAAGGGCGGCCTCGAGGGGATCAACTCCCAGCCCGGGAAGGGCGTTCAGATCAAGGGCGGGGCCAAGGGCCAGCTGTCCCAGGCTCGGGCGTCCGCGATCAGCACCCGCACGAACAAGGGCCTGGTCGGCACGCACACGATCAGCGGCCAGCGCGCCTTCGTCCAGCTCGCCGCGGGACGCGGCCGGGCGGCGATCTCGGTGGCGCCCAACTGCACCGCGGGCTCCGGCTGCCCCGGCGAATTCGCGACCACGCAGACCGGCGCGGTGTACGACGGCAACACGATCTCCGGCGACCGCACCGACATCCTGACGGCCCCGCAGATCGACGGCTTCGACACGCCGAACCTGCCCGACACGGGCATGGCCGACGACTACATCCGGGACGCGGAGAAGATGGACGCCGACGCGAAGAAGTGCCGCGAGCTCGACGACCTTTATGGCCCGCAGGAGCGGGAATACGACAAGAAGCAGGAAGCCCTCTCGAACAAGTTCGACTCGATGGGCTGCGGCCAGGGCGGCTGCAGCAAGTCGAAGGCGAAGAAATGCAAGGCCCTGGGCAACGAGATGAAGCAGCTGTGCCGGGACTCGATGACCATTCGCTGCAAACACGTCCACGAGTGTCCGCTGACGGCGAAGAACAACTGCTCCGCCGCGGAGTGCGACGGCCCGGCCCGCAACAAGAAGAAGGTCTACGACACCAACGACGGCGTCCGCAGCACGACGATGGACCAGGGCGAGCAGTCCGCGGAATGCACCTATACGAAGAACAACGTCGTGTCGGCCCGCGAGGCGGCCCGCAACGCCGTCGATTCCTACCGCGGAGCGGACTGCGAGAACCTGTATAAGCAGCAGGATTCGCTCACGGGCCAGATGAAGTACATGGGCACGTGCTCGGGCCGCGAGAACCAGGTCGTCAACACCTGCAAGAACTACGCGAACTCGCTGTGCCAGAACTCGAAGGCGTGCTCGGGCGGCGAGTGCACGGGCAATACGGACGAGTGCGTCATCACGGATCTGAAGGGCATCGAGGAATTCATTTCCAAATAAGCGAAGGACCAGGAGAACCATTATGGACCAGCAGCCGAAGATCCCTACTCTCAAGGACGCTCAGAAGCCCCAGGTCAAGATCAAGGGCATGGGCGCCGGCCTGACCCTCTTCGACCGCCTCAAGCAGTTCAAGAAGAAGGACCTGGCCTTCATCCTGGCCGGCCTGGGGACCTTGTTCATGGCCCCGCTGGCGGAGCACTTCATGATGGCGCCCGAGAACGGCGACGCCTCGCTCCAGCAGGGCTGGGGCAAGGGCGGCGGCGCCGGCAACCTCTTCGGCGGCGGCAGCAGCCCCTACGAGAGCGGCAACAACAACATCGCCTCGGGCGGAGCCATCGGCGGCGCCGGCGACATCATCACGCCCTTGAACGTGCGCGACCCCAGCGCCCTCGTGATGGGCCCCGGCGCGGCGCAGCAGCCCAACGCGGGCTCGGCGGCTCCGGCGGCCCCTCCGCCCGCGGCTCCGGCGCGCAGCGAGACGGATTATAAGGACGCCCTCGCCGGCGCGGCTTCCCGCGCGGCCTCGGCGGCCGTCAAGAGGGCGCCTCTTCCCGTTCCGAAGGTCGCCCTCGGCGGCTCGGGCCTGCGCGGCCTCGGCGTGGCCGGCGGCGGCACCAGCGCCTCGGGCAGCCTCGGCCCCATCGGGCCGGCGGCCGGCAGCACGGGCGGCGGCGGCGGCGGCAGCCTGAACCTCGTCCGCAACGCTCCCGGCTTCCGCAGCGCGGCCGGAGCGCGCAGCCCCACCGGCGGGACCGGCCTCGACGGCACGAAGAAGGCCGGCGCGAACGCCGGCGACGCGTTCTCCCGGACGGGCAGCGCCCTCAGCGGCCTGAACGCGGCGGCCAGCGAGCAGATCCCCACCGGCGGCCACGGCTTCGGCGGCGGCGGCCACGGCGGCTCGGGAGCCAACGACAAGCCCTACAGCGGCAGCGGCCCCGGCGGCAGCAAGAGCATCGGCGAGTCCCTGGCCTTCCTCGCGATGAAGCAGCGCCAGGAGGAGGAGCTCAAGCTCGAGTTCGAGAAGCGCAAGCTCAAGGACCCGGAGCTCCTGCTCTACGGCATCCGCAACGACTCGCTCAAGGCCATGGCCGCCGAGATGACGAAGTCCCTGACCAAGGGCATCATCGGCTTCATGGACCCGTCGAACGCGGCCGGGTCCTCGTATTCGTGCAGCGGGACTTTCAACGGCTCCATGACCTCCGTGCCGAAGCCGGCGTGCCCGGAGAAGGGACCGTTCGTCGACTGCGCGCAGGAGACGGCCGCGGGCTTCCAGTGGTTCGAAAAAGGTCCGGCCGCCGCTTACTCATGCAAGAAGGTGGGCGCTACGAAGGACCCGGCGGCTGACCCGAAGACCGAGCAGAGCCCCTCTCCCGGTTTCCCCGGATTGAATGAGGGACAGGTCGGCTCGATCGCGAACCTGGGCACGGTGTGCTCCGATCTCGACACCTTGATCAACGCGACCGGATCTTCCTCCACCGACGACACGCTTCTCAAGAGCATCCGGGCGGAGGCGACCAAATACGCCGCGTTGCGAGACGCGCTGTATCAGGGCCAGAACGCGGTGATGAGCAACGACTGCAAGACGGTCCGAGCCGAGGTGGCCAAGGACTTGGATGCCGTCAAGACCGCCGTTGCCAAGCAGCAGCGGGACGCCCTCGACAAGCTCGCTCTCGCCGAAAAGGGCCTTATTCCCACGCTGAAAAAGGACGCGGAGGGAGTGGAGGAAAAGGACTACGCTAAGGAGTACAATACGGCTAAAGAGGTCGTGGACGCCGCGCGCGCGGACCTCGAAACGGTCAGGACTTTCGCGGGTGAGAAGTTGGCGAAGATCACGCCCACGACTATCTCCTGGTCCACGGCCCTTCAGAACGTCCCTGGAAACAAGGAAAAGCTCGCGAAGATCGAGAAGACGGTCTCGGGTTCCCGGGCCGGCTTGACCACCGCCCTGGATGGTCAGATCGCGGCGCAGGATCTCCTCGACGGCGGCAAGGACAAGGATAATACGAAGGTCCTTCCGCAATTGGGGAACATCATCGGGGTTCCCGACGGCGGGAAGACCCCGATCGCCTTGACCAAGGAAGTGAACTCGAAGTACAAGGACTTGGAAGAAAAGGACCCCAAGGTCAAGATAACCGTCGAGACCGTGGCGGAAAAATACGATCCGACCAAGATCGGCATCGAAAAAGGCGCCGAGGACATCGACACGCGGATAGCCGATGTGAAGGCCAAGGTCGCCGCGGCAAAGGCCAAGGATCCCAAGGTCGATCTGTCGAAAGACGATCCGACCGTGAAGGCGGTGCAGCTCGCGAAGTCGGCCATGCTCGGCACGCGCGCGGCGCAGACGACCTGGCTGGACAACGTGAATGCCATGGTGACGACGGCTCGTTCGACGGTGCCCAATAAGTAGGTCTTTAGACCCAGGCGCGAAAATGTGTACGGAGCTACAATAAAGACAGTCTCATCGTAGGACCGGAGAAGCCATGAAACCCCTGAATCCCATCATGGCCGTCTTGGTGATCGCGTCCGTCGGGGCCTCGCCCCTTCGGACGCTCGCCGCTGACGGCACGAGCGCCCCCGCAGCGGCGACCGAGGACAAGAACCCGCTCAACGCGATGAGCCGGATCCTCTCCGAGAATCCCTCCGCGCGCGCGGACGCCGGCAAGCGCATGGAGGAGTTCCTTCTCGATGCCGACGGCAGCGGCAAGAGCTTCGTCAAGGACGGGGTGGACAGGAAGGCTCTCGGTGCCGTCGCGCGGGAGTGGACGGAAAAGGCCCCGGCCGGCAGCGTCGCCGTGCTTTATTTCGTCGTCGGTCCCGGACTGTCCGCGCCGGGTTGGGCGTTGAAGGACCCCATCCTGTCGAAGACCTTCGCTTCGGGGATGAAGTGGGAGGGCCGTCTGCGCGAGACGCTCGCGGACTGGACCGGCAAGAGCCAGATCGACAAGACGAAGGAGAAGACCCAGGCGGCGGCGTTCCTGACCGAGGCCGCGACGAAGGCCGCCGCCGTGTTCGCCGACCAGCGCACGAAGAAGGAGATCGACGACAGCATCCTCGCGAACGACACCAGCGCTCCGGCGGTGCCGGACACGCGCCGGGGCGCGGGTTCGAGGCTCGACGGCGCGGCGCGACAGTATACTCTGGCCGATCTGTACCTCGACGGGGCGGTGGTCAAGGATGTCTCCGGCCCGCAGGATGCGAACTCTCGTCGGATCTCGATGAAGATCTATACGAAGCGCATGCCCGACGGCACGATGCGCAATGAGATCGGAATCTTCGACATCACCGACACGAACGATATTTTCGGGCAGCGCTTCCCGATCGACAGCGGCAAGCAATCCTTCACGCTCGACGACCGGACGGGGGGGCATAAGAAGTATGAGCTCAGCTTCGGCCAGGCCGACGCGAAAGGCAACCGGACCATCACTTTCGCGAGACCGGGTGACGGCGGCGCGCCTTTGACGACCTCGGTGGCGGAGCTTTTCACCTTGCGCGCCGAGCATGCGGCGACGATGGGGAACATCGTCAAGGTCGGAGGGGAGGAATTCTACACCTTGCCTCAGGGAGGCGCGAGAAGCGCGTTGGCGTTGTTCCCGAAATCGGTCATCGACGCTCGCGGTTCCGGCGACCATCGCGACCTCGTGCCCGCGCTCTACGCCGAAGTCGGCTTGCGCGGGCCCGATGGGCGCAATCAGAACGTCGCGCCCGGCGAGAAAGGCGGGCCGCACCTGGGCAAGGTCGGCGACAAGGAATTCCATCTCGTTTTCAACAAGACGCTCGGGGTCTGGGAAGTCGCGGACGGGCCCGGCGACCTGCCGAAGCCGCCCGCTCCTCCGACGAGCGGCGGCGGCGCCGCCAACCCCGGCGGCGCGAACCCCGGCGGCAACCCCGGCGGCAACCCGTCGAACGACGGCAGCGTGTCCCTCGCCGACCTCGAGACCCTTACGATGAGGGAGTTCGAGGCGAAGCAGGGGAGCTGCAAGAAGAACCCCGATGACATCAAGGATCTCGCGGACTCCCTCAAGGGCAATTACGGGATCCTCACCTGCGAAGACCCGGTTGAAGGCAAGAGTCAGACGGTCCTCGTCCCGAAGAGCGCGGAGGCGCTGGACCAGCGGTTCCGCTACCGGAACTCGAAAGGCCTTCTGCTCAAGCGCGCCCGCTTTTACGACCACTACCTGGTCCTGGTGTTCGACAAGCAGGTGCAGTACCTCGATCTTCTGAAGTTCGAGAAGGACGCCGAGGGCACCGCCTCCTTCGCGATGTCCGGCTACATCGATGAGAAGAAGAACGCGGCGAAGTTCGTCGACGCCAAGGCGTTGTCCGACGCCCTCCGGTATTACATGGGCGTGACGGGCGAGGACGCCGCGGCCGTCGACGAGGTGCCCAAGCGCGTCGCGCGGGTCCTTCCCGGCAAGGCCTATAACCTGTCGGGCGGGATAGCCGGGTCGCCGAAGGCGGTGCTCGTGGTCGTCGCGATCTCGGGCGGCCTCCAGTACAACATCTGGCCCACCATCATCATGCCGGGCAACGAGACCGTCCCCAAGCCCAACCCGTACGAGGACCTCGTCGGTCCGTCCAACGCGATGGGCGGCGACGTGAGCTCGGATAACAAGCCGTTCGACGCCTCCTTCGAAACGGCGGAGAAGCGCAAGGCGGTCCTCATCGGGACGCAGCAGGCGGCCGAGGAGAACGACATCGCCCTGTACGCGACCGAGGACCCCATCAAGAAGGACTCGGACGCGGAGAAGAAGTACTACGTGATGTTCCGATACCGGTCGCCCAGCCCGAAGGACGTGGCGATCTTCCGCCACAAGCAGATCGAGGTGTTCAACAAGGACAACCCCTATCCCGGCGACGGCCTGAAGCTGTCGGGACTGGTCAAGGCGGGGGCCGTGGTGGCCTCCCGCGGGAGCGCGGGCTACAAGTTCGTCTCGGGGACCACGAAGGAGAAGGGCGTGTTCGCCCTGTTCCAGAACAAGCAGGTCAGCGGGACGAACGCGCAGAAGGGCGCCGCCAACTGCGCCGGTCCGCTGATCTGGTGGGGCCTGGCGGACCGCCCGGCCGCCCAGAAGGTCTGCGAGGACGACAAGTTCTGAGCGTCTGAACGGCCCGGGACCTTGGGCCTATGCGGCCCGGGTCCCGGGCCTCCTTTTTTAGCGGGCCTTTGGGCCCTGACAGGAGCCGTTCCCTCTGCTACACTGAGGACAGGTCGCGCCCCTCATGAGACCCCTCGCGCGTCGCGCCGTCACCGTGCTCGTCTGCGCCGCCATGTTCGCGGCGCAATGGCCCGCGGCCGCCTGGGCGGCCGCCGGGGCCGTCGAGCCCAACCCCGTCGAGGCGATGAAGTACCTGCAGGGCCTCGGCGTGTATAAGGACGACGGCGACCCGCTGAAGACCTACCTGATCGCCGACGGCAAGCTCACCCCGATCGGCCGGACCTTGTACCTCTCCCTCAAGAAGCGCTACAACGCCGTCGAGGAGGTCGAGTCGATGAAGCCCGTCTTCGACCGCCTGCGGGGCAACGGGCCCTACACCTCGGCGCGCCAGGATTCCTCGGCGCGGGCCATGCAGCTCTTCACGGACAAGTTCGGGGACCTGGCGTCGGCCCCGGCGGGCAGCGTCGAGGAGTCCTTCCGCATCGGCGCGCTGCGCGAGGCGCTGATGACGGGCGCGGCGGTCAGCGATCCGCCGAAGGCCAACGCCTACCTGCAGGTGGAGACCGAGGACGGCTTCGAGTTCCGCGACAAGGACGGCGTCGCCTTCCGGATGACGAAGAAGCAGGTCACGACCTACAACCGCGAGCTGCAGAAGACGCAGCGGCTGATGAACCTGAACCGGCCCGCCGACGTGGACGCGATCCCGGAGACCGGCCGCTACAACTTCGCGATGCTCAAGTACAGCTACTACCGCCTCAAGAGCCAGGAGGACGAGTACGTCAAGGCGACGCGCATCGACCGCATGATCGCGATCGCCGAGCTGCTGGGCAAGCAGTACCCGACCGACCTGTGGTTCAACGACCCGACCCTCGAGGCGGACCTGATCCGCCAGGCCAAGGCGAAGACGTACGACCACCGGGGCCGGACCTTCAGCCTCTTCGACATCGTCGACGCCAAGTTCCAGCAGCGGCGCGCCTACCTCGAGGGGGCGCGCACGGCGGTGCAGCGCTTCGAGACGGACATGAACCGCTTCAAGGACGCGGCGACGATCACCGACTCGCAGGTGGCGATGATGTCCCTCGACGAGCAGAACGCCCTGCGCTGGCTCAGCCTGACCGTGCTCGAGACGCAGATGTTCCACGTCAAGAACCAGGGCGAGCGCGTCGACCCGACCTCCCCGGACGCGCAGGCGATCATGAAGATCGTCGACGACTCGGACCTGTCGCCGGAGCAGAAGCGCGCGTACAAGGCGCAGGGGCAGCAGATGAAGGCCCGCCTCGACGAGCTGAAGGCGATCCTGAACAGGACCCGGGCGGCGCTCAACAACTCGGACTACGCGGGCAGCCTGGACACGGTCCAGGCCGCGCTCGCCTCGACGCAGAAGGAGCTCGGCGACCTGTCGGTCGACTACGCGATCTATCTCGAGGCCCCGTCCACCGCGTTCCTCGCCAAGGGCCAGACCTTGAAGAAGCACGCGGCGTACAACGTCTTCGGCCACCTCTACAACGGCGTCTCGGCCACCTTGCGCGGCGGCTATAAGCTGACGCCCTGGGGCTCCAAGTACGCCGAGGACATGAGGGCGATCGAGGGGGACGGCAAGAACCCCTCGATGGTGAAGACCTACGGCGACCTCTCGAGGCTGGTGGCCGCCGGCGACTACGCCGAGGCGCGCAAGCGCATCATCGCGATGAACCCGAACGCGGCCCAGTACTCGATGAGCGGCGCGGTGGGCGGCGAGGCGTCCAAGGTCAACGACGCCCTGCGCATCAGCTCCTCCCTGAAGGCCTCCCACGACCGCATCAGCGGGGTCACCGAGATCAACAAGTCGCTCGACGCGGCGGCCACCTTCGTGACCTGGACGGTCAGCATCGCCCTGCTGGCCCCGGTCGCGCGCGCCACCCTCAACGGCGTCGGCAAGCTCAGCGGCATCGGCGGCAACATGATCAACGCGGGCCGGGCGATGGGCGGCGTGCAGGGCCTGGCGGTGCGCGCGGCCGGCCGCGCGCTCATCGTGGTCGGCGAGGTCGCCAAGCACAGCGCGGCGCGCCTCGGGTCCCTCGAGCCGGACGCGGCCCGGGTGCGGGCGGTGGCCGGCGAGAGCTGGGTCGCCAACTACGCCGTGGCCAGCGGCGCCCGCGCGATCAGCGTGGCGACGCGCCAGGCGACCTTCACGGCCATGTCCGCCGGCATCTCCTCCGGCTTCACGGTCGGGACCCATCTCTGGGACGTCGCCGCCGCCAAGATCGGCGGGGTCAACATCGGCGGCTACCAGCTCATCGAGCCCGGGCATTCGATGTTCTCGCCGGACTGGGACGGGGCCGGCAAGGCCGCCTGGGCCGGGTTCAAGGGCGGCGCGTGGTGGGCCAACGAGTCCTTCCACCCCGCGCTCGGCTACATCGGCCTGCCCTCGACCGTGTTCAGCGGCACGCGCCTGGCCGGGGCCATGGAGGTCATCGGCACGCGCGGCGTGGTCGGCTCGGCGTCCCACGGCCTGAAGGTGGCGACCAACGGCGCGGCGGCCGTCGAGGCCGCGGCCGCCTCGGGCAAGATGGGCTTCCTCGAGCGCCTGACCGAGGCCAAGTGGTTCACGGGCAAGCCCGCCCTCGCCTTCGGCCTGAGCATGGCCGACAACGTGGCCAAGTACGCCCTGTTCTCCCAGGCGGCCGGCTTCCTCGGCCAGAAATACGCCTGGTACGTGGAGACCAACGTGCCGATCGCCGTGCCCTTCGTCGGGGTGGTCAACAGCCCCGAGGCGGACGTCGAACGGCGCATCAAGCGCAGCAACCAGGTCGGCCACGCCTGGCTCGAGTCG
Organism: Elusimicrobiota bacterium; assembly: GCA_016182905.1. Classification (NCBI taxonomy): domain Bacteria; kingdom Pseudomonadati; phylum Elusimicrobiota; species Elusimicrobiota bacterium. The sequence continues at coordinate 52,495 of JACPFR010000009.1, read as the reverse complement.
CCCGCCTGGCTGCTGATCCCGACCCACGCCGCCCACGGCGCCCGCGACGCCGGCCCGTACATGCACACCAAGGAGGGCATGCGCCAGTACGACGCGGCCGGGCGCACGAAGGAGTACGCCAACGCCGCCGAGGGCAGCACCCTGAAGCTCAAGCCGGTCAAGCCCCCGGTGTCCCAGCGCCTGTTCGAGGCGCGCTTCTTCGGCGAGAAGCCGGCGACCGAGTGGATCGTGACGAAGCAGGCGAAGGAGGCGGGCCAGCTGAAGGAGGTCCAGCGCCTGGCCAACGAGGGCGGGATCGTCAACCCGATCGAGCTGATGGCCGTGCGCAACATGAACAGCGGCGAGACCTTCCGCACCCTCCACGTCACGGAGGAGGTCCAGAAGGTCGCCTACGAGGTCGCGACCGAGGGCCTCGTCGCCCAGCCGACGACCTCGATGAAGGCGCTGACCGTCCAGCCCGGCAGGACCGTCGAGGGCTGGGGCAAGATCACCCCCGAGATCCAGATCGAGATCGCCAAGGCCCTGTACCGCGCCGAGGTCAACCTGAGCCGCAAGCTGCCCCCGGAGCTGAGCCTGAAGGTCCGCGAGGTGCTCAAGGACCACCTCCAGGCCAACCTCCCCATCGGCGAGGCGGGCAAGGCCCTGCGCGCCGCGGTGGTGGCCCTGCCGGTCGAGTCCCCGAGGCTCGACGCGGCGCAGAAGGAGGCCATCGAGCTGGTCCTCGCCTGGGAGTCGGCCCCGCGCGACGGCAAGCCGACCTACGCCGAGCTCACGACGACCTTGCGGGCGAACGCGGAGGCCAAGCTCCAGGCCGGCCAGCTCTCGCCCAAGGAGGCCAAGGCCCTCACCGCCCTCTACGACTACATCGTCACCGGCGACAGGCGCTTCAACAGCTTCAACCGGACCGAGGTCGTCAAGTCCCAGTCCGAGGTCGTCCTCAACGCCCTGCGCATCGAGTACGCGAAGCGTCCCGAGATGCTCCTCATCGTCGACAGCTACAGCCGGGAGATCGGCAAGTGGGCCGAGGGCCGCAAGGGCCAGCCGGCCGACGGGCCGGCGGCCGCGAAGGAGTCCAAGCTGTCCATCCTCGTCGACCGCCTGCAGAGCGAGCTGAAGGCGAAGGTGGAGGCCAACCCCGCCCTGTTCGGGCCCTCCGAGCGCGCGGCGCTCGAGTCCTCCCTGCAGTCGGTCAAGAGCTCGGCCTGGGTCGTCCGCGACGCGAAGGGCGGCGCGATCCCGTCCTGGCGCCCGAAGCAGTTCGTGCGCCTGATGCAGTCCTTCCTGGGCGAGGGCAGCCACGCCAAATCCGTCAAATTCACGAGCGAGGAGCTCCTCGAGGCGGCGCGCGCGGAGCACAAGGACAGCCCCAAGATGCTCAGCGCCATCGACGGCATCGAGGCCGACGTCATGGGCTGGGTGAAGGGCCGCGAGACGGCGCTGCAGTCGACGTTGACGGCCAAGGAGCCGGTGAAGGAGGCGGCGAAGCTGGAGGCGGCCGGGATGGGCCCCCTCGTCGAGAAGCTCCAGGGGCGCCTGAACGAGTCGCCCGCCGCCCTGACGCCGAGGGAAGGCGAGGCGCTGAGCGGCCTCGTCGACGCCATCGTGAGCCTCGACCGCCAGGGGCTCCACAACGGCATCCTCAACTCCGGGCGCGGCGGCAACCAGGTCCAGCTCTTCGTCAAGGCGCCCACCAGCCTCGGCAAGACCTTGCTCGCCTACGAAGGCCTGCTGCCGTACCTCGAGGCCGAGGCGGCCGCGACCGGCCGCAAGGTCATGTTCCTGACCTTCAACACCAAGCTCCAGGCGCAGGCCGAGTTCGACTTCCTGGCCTTCAACAAGCTCGGCTCCACGGTCAAGTTCGAGACCTACGAGGGCTTGAAGACGATGATCGCCGAGGGCAAGTCCAAGGGCCAGAACGTCGTCGAGGAGTACCTGCTCCTGCAGGACGAGATGGACGCCGCCGGCCAGCAGCCCGCGCTGACCATCGGCATGGTCTCCGGCCGCGTCTCGCGCCTCAACGGCCAGACCACCGCGATCATGGAGAGCAACGCGGGCCTGGCCTGGAGCATGAGCCGCCTCAACACGATCCGCGTCGAGGCCGCCGAGGTCCAGGCGCAGCGCATCCAGAAGGCGGCCTCGGGCCTCTCCGACGCCCACGTCGAGAAGGGGCGGCTCGGCAAGATCAAGGCGGCCGCCAACGACGTCCTCGAGGCGGTCGGGCAGCTGAAGAAGGCGAAAGGCGCCGCCGAGGTCGGCCTGGCGGAGCAGGCCGTCGAGACCGGCATGGCCAACCTGCGCGGCCTCGTCGAGGCCGGCGGCCTGCCCGCGGCCGAGGCCGAGGCGGCGAGCACCATCCTGGGCGGGCTCACGCGCATGACCGAGGCCCTCGCCGAGCGCCCCGCCGCCAACGCCGCGGTCCGGGAGCTGCGCGCCGGCGAGATGGAGACCGCCTTCGTCAACCAGAGCCGGCTGATGAACCTGACCAACACGACCGAGGGCCTCTCGCGCCTGCCGGCCGAGGCGCGCAAGGCCCGCGTCGCCCTCGAGGCGAAGATCGAGCGCCTGAGCAAGGACATCGCGGCGGCCGAGGCCTCCGGAGGGACCGGCGGCCTGCGCCGCGCGACGGTCCTGCGCGACCAGCTCGAGATGGCCCGCATCGAGAAGTCGATGGTGGAGCGCTTCGACGGCGTGGACGTCTCCTCGCGCCTGATCGGCATCGACGAGCAGATCGCCTCCATCCGCTCGGGGCTGATCCCGGCGGAGCGCCTGTCGGTGAACCCGAAGCTCGCCCGGCTCATGCGCGAGTCGGTCCAGCTCGAGGCCAAGCCGACGCCCGAGTCGGCCGCGCGCAAGGCCGTCGTGGACGGGCGCATCGACCAGCTGATCAAGTCGCTGGGCGCCGGCGACGCCGCGGCGGTGAAGTCGTACCGCGCCGAGATCGGCCGCACGCTGCGCATCGAGAGCCTGGTCGAGAGGACCGAGGCGGCGATCAAGACCGCGAGGGCGTCGAACAAGCCCGTCGAGGGCCTCGAGGCGCGCCTGACCAAGCTCAACGAGGGCCTCCAGTCCTCCAAGGGCGAGCTGCGCAAGCTCGAGGTGAACCTCGGCGCGGTCAAGTCCACGCCGAAGATGGACGGCCTCGTCCGCGAGGCCGAGGCGCTCGAGGCGAGCCTGCCGGCCGACCGCCGCGCGGCGCATCAGGAGTACCGGGCCCTGCTCGACAAGGTGAACGCCCTGACGGAGAAGATGGGCGAGGCGGACGCGGGCGCCCGCCCCTCCCTCGAGGCGGAGCGCGCGACGGCCCGGGGCCGCCTGCGCTCGATCGAGCTGGAGTTGAGCGCCTCGCCGGCCAAGGGCGACCTCGGCGGGACCCTGCGCCGCATCGACATCCTGTCCTCGGAGGCCGGGCGCCTGGAGCGGCAGATCACCGCGGCCGAGGCGAAGGGGGAGAGCGCGGGCGCCCTCAAGTCCGAGCTCAAGGCCGCGCGAAGGGAGGAGACGGCGCTGCGCCGCGAGGCCCGCGCCGAGATCATGAAGCGCTTCGACGACGCCGGCTCGGACATCGTCAAGCTGACGCGCGAGGGCAAGCCCGGCTGGGACGCCCAGGCCAACCGCCTGCTCGAGCGGCGCCGCGCCCTGCAGGAGGCCTACGCGGGCGACGAGAGCGCGATGTACACCGCCTACCGCGAGATGAAGGAGGCGACGCGGCCGATCGGCGAGAACCCGCGGCTGACGGAGAAGCCCTACGAGGTCCCCGGAGGCGAGGGCCTGGAGCCCGGCGCCGCGCTCAAGCGCGCCGACTTCCTCATCGAGCGCGCCCGCCAGGTCGAGACGAAGGCGAAGGGCGGAGGAGCGGGCCGCCTCGAGTCGGAGCTGCTGAAGTCGCGCGCGGAGATCGAGGGCTTGTCGGCGGCGAAGGACTCCCCGGAGTACTTCGCGGCGATGGACCGCATGCGCACGCTCGAGGGCGAGCTGCTGCGCGCCGACAGCTTCCACACCGCCGACGCGATGCTCAAGCAGATCGACGGCGCCGGCTTCCTGGGCTTCCTGCCGAGCCTGCCCAAGTTCCTCTGGCAGGCGGCCACGGGCAAGCTGCCCTCGGCCCCGCCCGAGGGCATGGGCCTGACCCGCTATCACGCCGCCAAGATGCTCAAGGCGCTGGCCAACGACCCGATGATGCCCGCCCATCAGCGCGACAACCTGATGTGGTCCTACGTGGGCTCGATGATCCTGCCCAAGGGCCTGACCGGGCGCGGCTCCTACATCCGCTCCGAGATCATCAACATGGTCCAGGGCTTCCACGACAGCGCCGCCGGCGTGCGCGTGGACAACCGGACGGGCCGCTTCAACGTCGTGCACAACGGCCAGTGGTTCGAGTCCATGGACAACGCCTCCCGCCGCTGGTGGGAGCTCGAGTACGGCACCGACCTGACCTTGCCCTACACGCACAACTCGATGAGCACGATCAAGGACGTCACGACCAACAAGAAGTCCTACTTCATCTCGCTGTCGGGCACCTCGGGCAACAAGTTCGAGGCCCATCTGCGCGCCAACAAGATCTCCGTCGTCGGCGAGGGCTCCGCGATGCCGAAGAACGTCCTGCTGGAGGTCGTCTCCACCCCCGAGCAGAGGCTGGCGCGCGTCACCCGGACCCTGGACATGCAGAAGGCCGCCACCGCCGACCAGGTCGTCCTGCGCGAGACCGACATCATCCCGGCCTCCGCGAAGAAGGGCATCGAGGAGTACATGGCCCAGCGCGGCATGAAGCTCGACGACCCCCAGGTCATCAAGATCAGCGACGTGCCCGGCAAGGCCGCCCAGGACTACCTGCACGGCATCCGCATGACGCAGAAGAACACCGGCCTGATCGTGCTCAGCGTCTCCGACACGCGCGCCCTGCGCAAGGTCGAGGGCGAGCTGAAGAAGGCGGGCGTCAAGCAGAACGAGATCGCCAAGGTGTTCGCCGACACCGAGTACCTGCGCCTGAACGTGCCCGAGGCGAACGTGCTCAAGCAGATGAACATCGAGGGCCTGACGACCGGCCAGGTGAAGGTCCTCATCCTCGACACGCGCGTCGGCGGCCGCGGCCTCGACCTCAACTTCAAGGGCGAGCGCAACTCGACCAAGCCCGGCGCCTTCCGCGGCTACACCACCTTCGACATGCTCGTGCTCGGCCCCGAGGAGATGTCGAGCGTCCACATGGTCCAGGCCATGGGCCGCATCGACACCGGCCGTACCTTGAGCCGCGCGCCGCGGCAGTTCTCCCTGCTCATGGACATCGAGACCGCGAAGGCGGAGTCGGTCTTCCGCAGCATGTTCGAGACCGACCCCTTCTTCATGGAGATGCGCAAGGATCCGACGTACCAGGATTTCGCCCGCCGGAAAGGCGGCCGGATCGACTGGCACTCCCTCAACGACTACATCCTCAGCCGCGCCGGCGACGGCACCGGCGAGGGCCAGCTCCTGGCCCAGCGCGCCGACAAGGCCGTGCGCGAGAACCTGGGCCGCCGCAACCTCGAGGTCGAGGAGAACCTGCTGCGGCAGTCCAACGTCCTCACCGACGCGCCCACGACGCAGAGCAAGAACCCCGCGCTCGACCGCATCCGCTGAGCCGCGGCGCATTCCTCGCGGGCAACTGATTCCGGAAACAGTTAGAATCACTCGTGCCCTCCTGGAACGAAGTCGAAGCGCGCCTGGCCAAGCTCGGCGTGCGCCCCGGCGACCTGACGGAGACGTTCACCCGCTCAGGCGGCGCGGGCGGCCAGAACGTCAACAAGGTGGAGACCGCGGTCTTGTTGGTCCACCGGCCCTCCGGGGTCGCGGTGCGCTGCTCCGACGAGCGCTCCCAGGGCCAGAACCGCCTGATCGCGCGCGCGCGCCTGGCGGACCGCCTGGAGGGCCTGGAGCGCGAGCGCGCCGCCCGCGCGCTGCACGCCTCCGAGAAGGCGCGCCGGGCCAAGCGCGGCCGCTCCCGGAACTCGAAGAAGATCACCGTCGAGGCAAAGCGCCGCCGCTCGAGCGTCAAGCAGGGCCGCGGCTCGTGGCGAGGAGACGACTGATGGCGCACGCGCTCGACGCCGTCCGCTTCCTGCTCGCCGACACCGACCCCGCCAAGCTGGGCGCCAGCCTGGCCGAGGTCGCCTTCGTCGGGCGCTCGAACTCGGGCAAGAGCACGATGATCAACGCCATCTGCCGCAAGGAGCTGGCTCGCGCCTCGAACACTCCCGGCCGCACGCGCACGATCAACGTCTACGAGGCGGCCCCGCAGCGCCGCATCGTCGACCTTCCCGGGTACGGCTTCGCTACGGGCCCGGCCGCCTCGCGGGAGGGGTGGGGGGAGATGATCGAGAGCTATCTCATGGGGAGCAAGACCCTCGTCGCGATCTTCGTGCTCGTGGACGCGAAGCTGGGGCCGACCAAGCTCGACCTGGAGATGCTGGACTGGCTCCAGGCCGAGAGCCTGCCCTGGCGCGTCGTCGCCACCAAGGCGGACCAGGTCAAATCGTCCCGCTCCTTCGTGCGCCGCCGCGAGGTGGCCCAGCTCGTCGGCATGACGCCCGAGGCCCTCGCCTGGGTCAGCTCCCAGGAAGGCACGGGCATCAGCGAGCTGCGCAACGAGGTGGCGCGCCTGATCGGCGTCGCCGGGCAAAAAAGCTGATTTACGGGGATAGATGAAGACTCGTCCCGGGAAGAGTCTTTATCTATCAGAATAGTTCAGGAGAGAGACAGATATGACCATGTTCCGTCTGATCCCCGCCGCCCTCGCCATGCTGCTCCTCGCGTCCGCCGCCCCCGCGGCGGCGCCCGCCGCCGCCGTCGATCCGAACCTGTGGCTCGAGGACATCGAGGGCAAGACCGCCATCGACTGGGTCAAGGAGCGCAACAAGACCTCGCTCGCCGAGCTCGAGGGCGACAAGCGCTTCGAGCCCCTGCGCCAGGAGATGCGCGCGATCCTCAACGCCTCGGACAAGATCGCCTGGCCGACGTGGCGCGGGGGCATGGTCTACAACTTCTGGCAGGACGCCGAGCACGTGCGCGGCCTGTGGCGGCGCACGACCCTCGCCGAGTACCGAAAGAAGGACCCGAAGTGGGAGATCGTCCTCGACTTCGACGCGCTCGGCAAGGCCGAGGGGGAGTCGTGGGTCAACAAGGGCGCCAACTGCCAGGCGCGCCGTCCCGAGCGCTGCCTCCTTAATCTGTCGCGCGGCGGCAAAGACGCCGTCGTCGTGCGCGAGTTCGACGCCTCGCGCTCGACCTGGGTCCCGGGCGGCTTCGTCCTCTCCGAGGCCAAGCACCGCCTCGACTGGCTCGACGACGACACGCTCCTCGTCGGCTCCGACTTCGGCCCCGGCACGCTCACCAAGTCCGGCTACCCGCGCACGCTCCGGCGCTGGGCGCGCGGGACGGCCCTGTCCTCGGCCCCGGTCGTCTTCGAGGGGCTCGAGAGCGACGTGATGGTCGTGCCGTCGTCGTACGAGAACGAGGGCGGCCGCCTCGTGATCGTCCACGTCAGCAAGACCTTCTTCGAGACCGAGTACCACCGCCTGACGGCCGACGGGAAGTTCCGCCGCCTCGCCCTGCCGCTCGACACCGAGATCGAGGACTGGGACGGCAAGCGCTTGTACGTGCGCGTGCTCAAGGACTGGACCGTGGATGGCGCCACGCGCAAGGCGGGGACCTTGATCTCGCTGCCCGACGACGCCTACGACGAGAAAGCCCTCGCCGGGAAGGTCGAGACCGTCTATTTCCCGAACCCGCGCTCCTCTTTGGCCTCGGCGTTCTTCCTCGGCGGGACTTTGCACCTCCTGATCCGCGAGAACGTCGTGACGCGCCTGTACACCGCCGAGCGCGAGGGGGCCGCGTGGAAGCGCGCGCCCGTGCCCCTGCCCGACAACGGGACCATCGGCATCGCCGCCGCCGACCCGTTCCGGCCCGAGCTGTTCGTCACCTACACCTCCTTCCTCGTCCCGTCCACGCTGACCTTGATCCCCAAGCCCGGAGCCGCGGCCGAGGCTCTCAAGAGCCTGCCGCCCCGCTTCGACGCCGCGGGCCTCGAGGCGACCCAGCTCGAGGCGACGAGCGCCGACGGCACCAAGGTCCCCTACTTCCTCGTGCGCCGCAAGGACGCCCCGGTGGACGGCTCGACGCCGACCTTGCTGTACGGCTACGGCGGGTTCCAGGTCGTCTACGGCCCGTTCTACCTCGAGACCCAGGGCAAGGCCTGGCTCGAGCGCGGCGGCGCCTACGCGCTGGCCAACATCCGCGGCGGCGGGGAGTTCGGCCCCGCCTGGCATCAGGCCGCGCTCAAGAAGAACCGGCCCCGCGCCTACGAGGACTTCGAGGCCGTCGCCCAGGACCTCGTCGCGCGCAAGCTCACCAGCCCCCGCCGCCTCGGCATCATGGGCGGCAGCAACGGCGGCCTGCTCGTCGGCGCGGCGATGACGCGCAAGCCCGACCTGTACCGCGCCGTCGTCTGCCAGGTGCCCCTGCTCGACATGACGCGCTACCACAAGCTCCTCGCCGGCCACAGCTGGATGGGCGAGTACGGCGACCCCGAGGGGGAGGAGCGCGAGGCGATCCTGTCCTACTCGCCTTACCAGAACCTCAAGAAGGGCGTCGCCTACCCGCGCGCCTTCTTCGTGACCTCGACGAAGGACGACCGCGTCCACCCCGGCCACGCCCGCAAGATGGTCGCGCGGATGCGAGAGCTCGGCGCCGACCCCCTGTACTACGAGAACATCGAGGGCGGCCACGGCGGCGCCGCCGACCTCGAGCAGCGCGCCAAGCGCACCTCGCTCGAGTACTCCTACCTGTACCGCAGCCTGCTGGACTAGGAGCGAGCCGGAAGCGATAAGGTAGAATGGGCGCGTGAGCAAGCTGAGAGGCGTCCGCGACAGGCTGCTGTTCGTCTTCGCCCTTCTCGTGGCCGTCCTCGCGGCCGGCACCGCCGGCTATCACCTCATCGAGGGCTGGTCCCTGTTCGACTCCCTCTACATGACGGTCATCACGATCGGCACCGTCGGCTACGGCGAGACGCATCCGCTGAGCCACGCCGGACGCGTGTTCACGATGTTCATGATCTTAGGCGGCATCGGATTGTTCACGTACGGCTTCACCGCGATCACCGCGATCGTCGTCGAGGGCGAGCTGGCCAAGGCGTTCAGGAGAATGAGGATGGAACAGAACATCGCGCACCTGACCGATCACTTCATCATCTGCGGGGCGGGGCACACCGGCGGCGTCATCTGCGCCGAGTTGAAGAAGACGGGCCGGGACTTCGTCGTCGTGGACCGCGACCCGGCCGCGATCGCCACGCTCTCCCAGCGCCTCGGCTACGACATCCTCCACATCGTCGGCGACGGCTCCGACGACGCCGTCCTGCGCAGCGCCGGCGTCGAGCGCGCGGCCGGCGTCTTCGCCGTGCTCGCCACCGACCAGGACAACGCCTTCGTCGTGCTGTCGGCCAAGGGCCTCAACCCGAAGGCCAAGGTCCTCGCCTGCCAGAAGTCGCTCGGCGTGCGCGACAAGCTGATGCGCAGCGGCGCCGACGGCGTCGTCGACCCCGAGTTCATCGGGGGACTCAGACTTGCTTCAGAAATGATCCGGCCCGTGACGGTGGGCTTCCTCGACTCGATGCTGCGCAACAAGGACTCCCACTTCCGCTTCGACGAGATCGCCGTGCCCTCGGACTCTCCCGTCATCGGCCACCCCGTGGGCAAGATCAAGGGCGGCGAGGGCGGCTGCCCGCTCGTCGTCGCCGTGGTCGCGGCCGGCTCGGACGACTACGAGCTCAACCCGTCCGTCGACCGCCCCGTGCGCGCCGGCGACCGCCTCGTCATCCTCGGCGAGACCGAGGCCCTCGGCGGCCTGAAGAAGCGCGTCCTGTCCTAGCCGCGCTTCCACTTCGCCGCCGGCCCTTGTGTTTCCAGGTCAAGGGGCTATAATCAGGCATGCGCTTCCGCTCGCGTCCCGCGGCCTTGGCCGCGCTTCTCCTGACCTTCGGCTGCGCGGGCGGCCGCGCTCCCGCGCCGGCGCCCCCGATCGACCCGTGGGAGGCCGCCAACGAAGAGCGTCTCAAGGAGCGGGCGGAGCACGAGGCGGAGGACCGCAAGGAGCTGGTACGTCCCGCCCCCGACTCCTGGCGTCCGGAGAGCCGGGGGCGCGCCCTGAGGCTGACCCTATTCCTGGAGAAAACGACTCTCCGCGCGGGCGAGCCGCTGCGCTACCGCCTGGAGGCGCAGAATATCGGGGAAAAAGAGGTATTCCTGCATGAGGACCCTTCTTTCATAAAGACCGGCTGGTTCTTGGGCTCTGAATACCGACCGCTTCTGACGACGCCCGACGGCGTGGAAACCAAGTTGTCGCCGCCCCTTTGGCTCTGGGGCGGCGGGCCGCTCAAGCCGGCCGAGGAGAAGTACACGGCGATGACGGACGCGGAATTGACGGCCGCCGTGAAGCGGCTGGAGTCGCGCGCCTGGACCGAGAGCAAATTGATCTTGTACCTGCGTCCGGGCGAGACGATCGTCACTCGTCCCGATGACATCGGAGGACGTTTCCGTGTGCTCAAGACGGACGGGGCCTTCGACCGGCCAGGGAAATACCGCCTCCGCTTCGTGTTCGACGAAACCGCGATCTCCGCGAAAGTCCACGCCGAGTCCGCTCCCGTTGCTTTCGAAGTCGTTCCATGAAGCGGTTGCTTCTGGCCGCCGCACTGCTTCCGGCGGCCGTGCGCGCCGAGACGAAGCCGCCGGACGAGGCCAAGGCCTCGATCATGAGGGCCGTTACCGGCGGGATGGCCGCCAGAAAGGCCATGTACGCCGCCATAGAGGCGTGGTGAGTCGCTGCCCGCTCCCGACCCTCCCGTTTGCGGGAGCAGATCGGTCTTTGGGCATAGGGGTTCCATAGCGCCGCCGGTGACGAACACGCCCTGCGCGCGGAGTGAAATGGACCGGGAAGACTCCGGGCGTTGCCCGGCGTGTTCTTACGAGGTGTCGGGGGGATTCATTTTTCCTCCTTGCCTCGGCCCGAAGACCTGCTTCGCCGCCCAGGCGTTGTGGGCCCGGCAGTAAACCCGGATGTTGGCGCCGTCGACGGAGCTGCCGCCGAGCGCGTAGGGGAGCTTATGGTCGAACTCGAGCCAGGCGCGAGACGCGCACCGTGTCCCGTCCGGTGCGGCGTAAGCGCAGCGGCCGCCGTCGCGCTCCCAGGCCTTCTGTTTGACCTCTTCGGGGATGTAGCGGCCGCGCTTCGGGCCGGGCGCCGCGCGAGCGGCCCGGGGCGGCTTGCGCAGGTCCCTGTCGACGCGCGCGAGCAAGGTCTTGAGGGCGAGATTGAAGATCTTGTCGAGTTCCGCCTTGGGGAAACGGTGGCGCAGCACCTCCTTCGCCCGGTCGATCAAGGTTCGCGTCTCGAGCGTCGCGGGAAAGCTGACGAGGAACAGCTCCTCCAACAAGGGTTCTCGCGGCTTGGGCTCGACGGGGACCCCGGCCGCCGCGGGCGGCGCCGGAGGGGATGCTGGTTGGGTGGGAAGGGGTTCCGGAGTCGGAAAAAGATCCGCTGAGATTGCGGCGGGACTGGCGGGCATGGGCGCGACGGAGACGGGCGTGGAGACGGGCGTGGAGACGGGCGCGGAGACGGGCACGGAGACGGGCGTGGAGACGGGCGCGGAGACGGGCACGGAGACGGGCGGGGGAACGGGCGCGGCGGGGGGTGACGCGGCCGCCGACGGCGAACTCAGCCCGGCGGCTTCGGGCGGCGCGCTCAGCGCGCGGATGCGGTCGCGCGGCGCCGGCTTGGGCGCCAGGGCCGCGACGAGGCGCGCGATCTCGTCTTGGGTGCGGCCTTTCGCCCGCCGCAGGACCTCCGCGTGGTTCTCCGCCGTCAGAAGCCCGGCGAGCATGGCGGCTCCGCTCAAATGCAGCTCGCCGCGCTCGATCATCTCAAGCAGGAGGGGGAACTTCTCGCTCTTGCGCGCCACCGCGATCCTGCGTCCGGCCTCCGACGACGAGTAGCCGAGCCTGCGGGTGCAGTAATCGAACAACGTGTGGTAAGCGCCCTTCTGGCTCAGGGAGCGGCGGTCGAATTCGACGAGGTCGAGCAGGAGCTCGACGAGCGAGCGGCGCGCGCCGGCGGCGGCGTTCGCGAGCTCGGCGGTGAGCCTCTCGTCGCTCCACCGCGCGCGCTCGGCGCGGCGTTCCGCGATGGTATTCATTTCGCACCTCCCCGCTTACCATACGATCGAGGCGCCGAAAAGTTGCATGCCCGACCATCGCTCCCATCGATGGGAGCGACTCCTAACCATTAAAAGCCTGGCACTAGTCATGCGAATTATGCTAGTATGTTGCCACTATGGGACGACCTAAACGAATCCAGTACCCCGGCGCCTGCTACCTCGTGATCCTGCAGGGCAACAACCGCCAGGACCTCTTCCTCTCGAACCAGGACCGCCGGCAGTTCCTCGCTTTGCTCAAGCAGTACAAGGAGCGCCACGGCCTCGAGGTGTTCGCCTACAGCCTTCTCGGCAACTCCGTCAATCTCCTCATCGAGACCTCCCAGGCCAACCTCTCCGCCGTGATGCAGGGCTTCAACACCCAGTACACGAAGTACTTCAACGCGGCCCACAACGCCGTCGGACACGTGTTCCAAGGCCGCTACAAGGCCTACATCGTCGACAAGGACACGCACCTGGCCGAGATGACGCGCTACGTCCACCTCGCCTGCGTCCGCGACGCCCTCAAGGACAAGCCTTGGCGCTACCAGTGGTCCTCCTGCGCGGCCTACGTCGAGGCCGAGCACAAGGAGCCCCTCGTCGACTCCGACCTGGTGCTGCGCAAGTTCGGCAACGGCCGTTTGAAGCAGTCCGTCCGGTATCTTCAATACATCAAGGACCGCATGAAGACCGCCGGCGACCAGACCTTGCCCGTCATGGGCGGAGTGGCCATCGGGGGGGAGGCCTTCCTCAGCAAGATCTCCGCCCACAACGAGCGCCCGTCGGCGCCGCGCCCGGTCCCCGTCGAGGCCGCCCGCAAGATCATCGCCGAGGTGGCCGGCCGCCACGGCCTCACCGAGGAGAAGATCCTCGGCCGGGTGCAGTGGCGGGAGGTCTCCGCGGTCCGCCGCGAGGCCATCCACCGGGTCTGGAAGGAGACCCGTATGGGCGTCTCCGAATTGGCGCGCCTGTTCCAGAGAACCCCCAGCGCGATCAGCCAACTGATCCGGTCTCTGGAGACCGGGTCGCCGTCGATGAACTGAAAAAACGTCGATTTTTCGTTAAGAACTTAAAGCCTGGCACTCAGGGGTCCTTAGTCCCAAGGACCCCTGGGCCATAAAATAGGCCCCTTTTAGGCCCCCGAGGGGCTGACAATACGGGGAAGTGGGTATAAGCTATAGGAAGTGACCCCTCGCTCCCTGCGCTTATTGGGACGGAAAATCACGGCGACCGCCCTCGCGGCCGCCCTTGTGCTGTCCGGGTCCGGCCCCATCTACGCTCAGGAGATCCGGGCGATCTCGGGCCAGGCCAAGGCGCCGGGCTACGCCGGTGAAGCCGGCGCGCTGGCGCTGCCGAAAGTCCTCTCCCCGCTCTCTCCCTCGGCGTTCAACGCCTCGCTGACGCCGTCCCTGTCGGCGCTCTCGGCGCCCTCGCTCGCGCCATCGGCCCCGGCGCTCGGCGGTCACGCGCGCGCCTTGCCGGCCCTGGCGAGCCCGTCGATGCTCCCGGCGCCGGCCGTGCCCGCCGCGCCGGTCGCGCGCACCGGCCCGCTCGCGGCGCTCAAGGCCCTCGTCGCCGGCCCGGCTCCAGTCTCTCCTGACCGGCCCGCGGCGCCCGGCGCGGCGAAGACCCCGGCCAAGCCCGCCGACGCCGCCGCGCTCTCCGCCGACGCCGCCGCGCTCCCCTCCGAGGCCACCGCCGGCGACGCGAAGGATTTCGCCGACGCCGCGTTCCGCCGCCTCCACGGCGAGGCCGGCGCCTCGGTCTCCGGCGCCGCCCCCGCCGTCGCCGCCCCCGTCGTCGCCGCCGCTCCCGAGACGAAGAGCTGGAAGCGTCGCCTCGGGCTGGCCGCGGCCTCCCTCGCCGTCGGCGGCGCGCTCGTCCTGCCCAACAAGGGTACGCACGCCGCCGGGGCGCTGCCCCCGGTCGACGCGTCGGGCGCCGGCCTCGCGGCCTTCGGCCAGTACCTGGGCCAGGCGGGGTATTGGATCGGCAACGCGCTGGCGTTCGTGTTCCCGATCCCCGAGGTGTACAAGGCGATCAAGGGCGGCAAGGTCGCGGTGCCGGCGTGGCGCGCGGGCATCCTCGTCACCGCGAGCCTGGCCCTCGGCCTCGTCAACGCGACCGTGGCCGGCATGCCGTTCTGGGGGATACAGAACACCTTCGCCGCCGCCGCCATGCTGCTGGCCTGGCCCGCGGCGAAGTGGGGCAAGAAGGCCGCCGGCGACGCGGGCGTCCTGAGCGGGAAGAAATCGGCCGTCGCGACCGTCGTGACCTCGATCGTCGCCTTGGCCGCGGCCGCGGCGCTGTACTACGGCGCCGTCGCGGTGGTCCCGGCGGCTCTGGCGGCGGCGTTCGGCGCGGCCGCGGTCGCCAACGTGACCTTCGGCATCATGGCCGCCACCGGCGGCGCGTTCTTCCTGCTCTTCTTGCCCGACATCATCTCCATCGTCCGCGGGCGCGCGCCGCGCGGCTTCACCCCCGGGTTCTCTTTGCTGTTCCTGCTCGCCTCCCTCGGCTTCGTGGTGTGGACCGGACACCTGGCCTGGATCGCCGAGCCCGGCTCGCCCCAGGCCGCCCAGTACGGCCTGTACGCCGCCCTCAACGCCGCCTACGTCCTCGTCTCCGGCGCCAGCTGGTGGATCGGCCGCCGCGCGGCGAAGCCCGCCGTCGTCCCGGCCCCGGCTGACGAGGTCCCTCCGGCCGCCGAGCCCGAGGAGGCCGGTCCGTCGCGCGCTCCTCCGTCCCGCTTCGACGGCCTCGCGGCGGCGCAGTCCCGCGCTCACTCCTCCGCCCGGGCCCGGGCGGGCAACGTCCGCCTGATGCGCGTCGGCGTCGACCTCCGGAGCGCCGGCCCGCGCTGGGTCTTCGCCTTCCACGCTCCCGCCAAGAAGCAGATCCTGACCTACGGCCCGGACGGCGTCGAAGCCCGCAGGTTCGGCGGCGCCGAGCGCCCCGCGATGATCCACCCCGAGGAGCTGTCCGCCGTGGAGCTCGAGGCGCGCCTCGCGGCGCTCGCCGTGAAGGAGCCCGGCTTCAAGCCGGTGCGCGCCGAGATCGTCGCGCTCGGCAAGGGCGGCTTCAAGGTCTACGGCTACGACTCGAGGAATGATTCCCGCGAAATGTCCCTCCCGTTGCCGGTCATGGAGGCGACGCCGGCCGCCTCGGAGCAGGTTCCGCCTTCGGCGGAACCGCCGGCGGATTCGCCTTCGGCGAATCCCGAACAGCCTTCGACGACGGCCGCCCCGGAACCCGTCGTCGAGGCGCCCGCCGCGGAGGCGCCCGCCGCGGAGGCGCCCGCAGCGAAGGACGACGGCCAGGTCGACGAGTACGGCCCCGTCCACGACGAGTTCCCAGGCCTGCCGCGCGGGCGGGTCCCGATGGCGGTTCCGCCCGCGGCGGAACTCCCGGCCGTTCAGGAGCAGGCCGCGACGACGGCCGGCGAACCGGCCTTGCCGCGCAGCTGGAAGCGCTTCCCGGCCGAGGCGCGCGAGGCGACGAGCGCGGCGATGCTCGCCGCGAAGGCCGAGGCGCAGTCCCGGGCGCGCGCGCTGGCCCCGGACGCCCGGCTCGTCAGCGTGGCGATCAACCTGTCGGACCCGCGCTCGCATTGGATCTTCATCTTCCGCTCCGACAAGCGCAACGAGGAGCTGACCGTCTGGACGAAGCGCGTCGCCGTGCGCAAGCTCGGCTTCCGGCCGACGAAGGCCCCGACCCTCTGGGACACGCGCCTGGGGTCGGTCGGCCCGCTCGACCGCGCCTACGCCGCGCTCAAGAAGGCGAACCCGCGCTTCCGGCCGGTGCGCGTCGAGGTGGACCCGGCGTGGACCGGGGCCGCCTCCTACCGCTTCCTCGACGCCTTCGGCCGGGCGGCCTTCGTCGGCGCCGACGGCAAGCCCGTCTTCGACGCGCCGGCGCTTCCCGTTTCCGCGGACGCCAAGCCGCCGAAGAGCTTCGAGAGCCTGCCCGAGGACGCCCGCGGCGCCGACGGCAAGTCCCTGCTCGCGCTGAAGGCCCAGGCGCAGGCGCGCGCCCGCGCGCTCGCCCCGGACGCGCGCCTCGTGAAGGCCGCCATCAACCTCGACGACCCCCGCTCGCACTGGATCTTCGTCTTCCGCTCCGACAAGAGCCGCACCGAGCTGACGGTGTGGACGAAGAGGATCGAGACGAAGCGGCTGCGCCCCGGCACGCGCCGGATCCCGACCCTCAACGACGCGCGCCTGGCCAAGGTCGCCCCCGTCGCCGCCGCCTACGCCGCGCTGAAGGCCGCCAAGCCCGGCCTCAAGCCCGTCCGCCTCGAGCTCATCCCGACCTGGAAGGGGGACGCGGACTGGTCCTTTAAGGACTCCCGCGGCCGCGGCACCGCCGTCGCCGCCGCGGCCCAGCCCGCCGCGCCGGCGCCGAAGCCCGAACTGCCGGACGAACGGGGACCTCCCGCGCCGACCGATCCGGCGCCTCCGGAGACGACGCAGCCCGCCCCGGCCCCTCCCGCGACCCCCGCTCCCGAGATCCCCAAGCCGGAGATCCCGAAACCCGAAGAGCCGTCCTTCCCCGGCCCGCGCGTCGCCCCCAAGCACATCCACGAGGACTTCCTCGGCTTCCGCGCCGTCAAGGGCGTCCGCCATGACCCGACCCTCAAGCCCCTCCTGAAGATCGAGAGCATCGATCAGGTCATCGACCGGATCTCGCGCCAGTTCAATATCAAGCGCGAGCGCGTCATCGAGCTCGGGGTCAAGTACCGCCTCAACGAGTTCAGCCCGCTCGAGTCCTGGATCGGCGTCTACGACCGGCTCCAGGCCGCCAACCGCGACCAGTTCAAGCGCTACGACTCGAAGAAGTACTCGGGCTGGAAGAGCTTCCGCGAGCTGGCCGACAAGACCTACGCCCCCGGCTGGAAAGGCGCCCTGCAGCGCGCCCTCGAGTTCCACAAGCACTTCATCGGCGCGGCGGTGCGCTTCCCGTACCACCTGTTCGACATGTTCCTGTTCGGCTACTTCCGCCAGGCGATCTCCTTCGAGTTCCGCCACTCGACCGAGGACTTCATGGCGCTGTCGGACAAGGAGGACTTCGCCGAGCAGTGGCTCGAGTCGTCGATGCGCAAGGACGCGTTCGACGGCGCGGGCATGCTCGCCGGGCTCAAGGCGAAGGCGTGGTTCCGCGGCGTCAACCGCTGGTTCATCGTCCCGCTCGCGGCGCCCCTGACGACCTTCCTCGCGCGCCGCCTGACGCTGGCGATCATGAGCGCGGTCGCGATGGGCCTGCTCGGCGCGTTCGCGCCCGTCCTGCCGCTGTCGTTCGCGCTCACGTCGATCCCGGTGCTCGGCCCGGCCATCGTGGCCGTGCTCAACGGGCTGCCCGTCGCCGTCGCCGCGGTGCCCTTCATCGGCGACGCCCTGGCGCCCGTCGTCGGGGCCGCGGTCGCGGCGCTGGCCAAGGACCTGATCCTCGGCCCGCTGCTCAACACCCTGATCCTGTCGACCTTGCTGACCTTCCCGGCCGCCGCGCGCGAGCGCATCGCGAAGCTTCGCGACGACGCGCCGCTGGCGAGCCTCCCGGTCAAGGGCCTGATCGTCGCCGTGCTCGGCGCGGCGGTCTCCTGGGAGTTCTGGCGGGCCAACCTGAAGTCGTTCCTCGGCCTGGTCACGGTCGGCGCCGAGATCGAAGGCATCATGACCTACGCGGGCGCGATCGACTCGGTCATCGACCCCGGCGTCAAGGCCGTGACGGGCCGCGAGCTCCACCTCTTCCACAACATCGGCGCGGCCGTCGAGCGGCCGGAGGGCGACAGCCCGATCCCGTTCGGCGGCGCCATCACCTGGGGCAACACGCTCCTCTATAAGCTCCAGGCCCTGGCCGGCTTCAACATCTCGGACGCCGTGATGCGCACGACCTTGATGGCCAAGGGCGCGGCGTTCGGGGAGAGCGCCGTCGACCTGCCGCTGGCCATGCTGTCCGCTCAGGGCGCCATCGCCGCCGCGAGCGAGCGGACCCCCGAGCAGGCCAAGGGCCTGCCGTTCGACCCCGACCTGTGGAAGCTGCCGATGGACCAGGTCACGGCGCGGATCAAGGAGCTGGCCGGCGCCGCCGGCGGCCTCGACGCCGAGATCGCGGCGGTCAAGGAGCACCGCACGAAGCTCCTGGCCGAGCTCGGGGACAAGAAGGCGCAGCTCGAGCGCCTGCGGAAGCTGAGCCGGCCCGTGACCGACGCCCAGCGCGCCGAGTACGAGCGCCTGCTCGCCGAGCTCGCGACGAAGTCCGACGAGGTCGAGGTGCGCGAGAAGCTGGCGGAGCGCCGCGACCTCCTGACGCCGCCGAGCGACGCCGACGCCCTGGCCCGCCTCGAGGCGCTGCAGAAGGAGTTCTCGGGCCTGACCCCGCCGCCGGACCGCAACGGCTACTGGGAGGACCTGGCCGCGCAGGACGCGTCGATGAAGGCCCTGTCCCAGCGCCTGGCCGACTACGCCGAGGGCCGCGCCGCCCCGGCGCCGCCCGGCGTCGCCTCCACCTTGAGCGCCGAGACCCGGGACAGGATCGCCAAGCTCGTCGGCGAGATCGAGGTCCTGCGCGTCGAGGCCAAGGGCGAGGTCGCCCAGCGCGACGCCGCCTCCCAGCTGCTCGCCTCGTCGAACCGGGTGCGCAACGCCGCCCTGCGCGAGCGCCGCGACGGCAAGGACATGCTCCGCTTCCACACCGACATGGCCAAGCTGGCCAGCGTGATGGACCTGGCGCTCTCGCTCAACGAGATCAACGCCGCGCAGACCGCGATCAAGCAGATGATGGACCTGCTCGAGGCCAAGCGCGCCAAGATCGCGGCCTCCCGCGCCCAGAACCAGCAGAACCAGGGCGGCGCCGACCAGAACGCGGGCAACACCGCGCAGTGGCGCGACGAGATCAACAAGGACATCGCCTCCGACGACAAGACGCTGAGGGACCTCGCCGACTCGGAGGCCAAGGCGGGCATGGTCGCGACGACCCTCGGCTCCTTCCAGACCGACATGCGCGCCTTCATCGACGGCATCAACGCCCAGGACCGGGGCCAGAGCGCGGACGCGGCGACGGAGTATCAGCGCCGCATCGACCTGCTGCCCCGGATCAAGGAGTGGCGCACGAACGGCGGCAACCCGAACGACCCCGACGCCTTCTCGCTCAAGAAGTTCAACGATAACCTCGCCGAGGTCAACGACAACATCACGAAGGCCCAGGCCGGCCTGAGCCGCATCGGCACCATGCCCCTCGAGTACGCGGGCGTGCTCGTCATCGAGGTCCCGGGCCCGACGGTGTCGGTCAACAACCCCACGCCCGAGCAGACGCGGCAGATCCTGGCCGACCGCAAGGTCTACTGGCAGGGCAAGAAGGCCGACTTCGGCTCCTCGCTCGCGACGGTCGACCGCATGCTCGACGGCGGCAACACCCGCACGGTGATCGACGAGTTCGGCGACCCGCACCCCGAGTCCCTGCCGCGCTGGAAGTCCCAGTCCCAGACGGAGATCTCCGACGCGCGGGCCGCCCTCGGCGCCCATCTGACCCGGCTCGACGCCAACGCCGCCAGCATCAACCGCGTCGCGGGCTCGAACATCCCGATGCTGTCGGGCCTCGGCCTCGTCCAGCTCCAGGACGCGATCAAGAACTACGGCGACAGCCTGAGGGCCGTCCGCTTCCCGGAAGGCGACTCGGTCGCGGGCCACGCGGCGATGATGGACCTGGTCAACTCCGCCAAGCTCACGCCCCACGCGGCGCGCGAGATCATCCGCTGGGCCAAGGCCGACGCGACGGTGACCGCGATCGACGACGCGACCACGAACGTCCTGCCCAAGGCCCGGACGGGCCTGCAGGGCGTGGTGACCATGCTGGACCAGGTCCTCGCCGACGTCGACGCCGACCTCGTCTTCGTCAACACGGGCGCGGGCGGGGGCCAGGCCCTGATCGACCGCAAGACCGCCCTGCTGCGCGACAAGATCATCCCCGCGCTCCAGGGCGCCAAGTCGATGCTCGTCGATACCTTGATCCCGTACCAGCAGAAGTCGATCGACCAGGTCGCCGCGACGGACAGCGACTACTTTAAACTCTACGACTCGAAGAAGACCGTGATCACGGAGGCGGTCAAGCTCAACGACCGCACCATCCCGTGGGCGTTCGCCACCTTCGGCGCGGCGGACGGCAACCAAAACGAGGCGCTCAATAAGATCGGCGAATGGCGGCACAAGCTCCAGAAGAACCTCGACGGCTACGACGACGCCGAAGGCCACCACAAGGGCATCCACGAGTTCCAGGTCGAGATGGCCAACCGGAAGGACGCGAACTTCACCGGGACCGAGGTCGTCTATGGAGAAACCCAGCCCTTCAGCCTGCCCAAGAAGATCGCCCAGTACACCGCCGAGCGCGCCCAGCGCGCCGAGCAGATCAACGTCCAGGACGCCCAGATCAACGAGATCATCGGCAAGATCGAGACGGTCTCCAAGGGCAAGTTCGTCATGTCTCAATACCGCCTGCCGGTCGGCGTGACCCCCGACGCCGCGGGCGTGGCCCGCGTGCAGGCGGCCGTGGACGCCGAGGCGATCCAGAAGCTCGTGGACCGGCTCAAGGCCGTCGCCGACGAGGCGCAGGCGGGGGCGGCCAGCATCGACCTCGGCGGCAGCGGCGGGGACGGCACGGTCCCCTCGGGCACCCAGCCGGCGATCACGGTGTCGGAGAACCAGCAGATCTCCCTGCTCGCGCTCGAGGCGGCCAAGCGCCTCGTGCCCTCCAGCCTCAACCAGCCCGACAGCGCGCCGGCCGCCTACGCGATCGCGCGCCTGCTCTACTCGGACACGGTGATCAAGGCCGCCAATGACGGCCTCACCGTCCAGGTGCCGGCCGCGGAGCGCTTCCTGACCCGGGTCTCGTCGGTGCTCGGCGACGCGATCGCCGACATCCCGAAGGACGAGGCCTACGCCTCCTCCAACGGCACGAGCGAGACCGGCGAGCAGGTCCTCGCCCGCAAGATCCGCGTGTTCTCCTCCATCGACGCGGTCCTGGTCGAGGGCATGGACTTCTTCCGCCTCAAGCAGACCTGGAACCGCGACCGGTTCGGCAGCGTGGACAGCGTGCAGAACTACTACGACTCGCTGCACGACATCTATTCCGGCGGCCAGACGGCCAACGACAACGAGGTCGAGGCGCTGGACACGATGCAGGAGGCCCTGCGCAAGACGATGACCGACCTCGAGGAGAAGCGGGTCAAGATCTCCGCGTGGCTCAGCCAGCTCAACCCGAGGGAGAAGAGCGCGCTCAACAACGTCAGCGAGGACATCTCGAAGATCATGGACAAGACGCGCGCGGTCCTCGAGTCCAACATCGACTGGCACCGCCTGCAGGACCAGCTCGGCCGCTCCCGCGAGATCCTCCAGTCCCAGCTCACCCAGATCGACGACAAGCAGAACGAGCTGGCCGCGATCCTCGCCAAGGACGAGGTCCAGGGCCAGCTGCCGCCCGAGCTCGTCCGCCGCATCGAGGCGCTCCGTCTCGGCCGCGGCGGCTGGGCCAACGACGGCACCAAGACCGACCCGGCGTCCCTCGTCATCCGCAAGTCCGAGTACGGCGCCTTCGTGGACGCCCTCCTCGGCCTGGTCACGCAGGGCGCGCAGAGCTCGGCCATGGAGGTCGCCGCGATCAAGGAGGACCTGCTCCGCAACCCGCAGGGCCTGGCCTCCCTGATCCCCAACTCCAAGGTGCTCGAGTTCGGCGACACCGCCGACGGCTTCTACCTGGTCTACCAGTCGAAGTTCGCGGTGCCGCACGGCCTCGACACGAGCTCGTGGGTGACCCTCGGCAACATCGGCAAGGTGTTCGGCAGCAACGTCAGCGTCTCCGGCTACCAGCTCGCCAGCCCGCCGAGCTCCAACGGCGAGAACGCCCCGTACGGGGACAAGGGCGTCGAGGTCCAGGTCGAGACCCTGCAGGGCAAGAACTGGGTCAACTACCTGAACGTCGACATGCACCGCTTCGCCTTCGACATCCCGGCCGACAACAGCGTCAAGACCGGCGCCGGCGAGAGCCGCATGATGATCTTCGACGACTTCGCCGTCATGCTGTTCGGCGACAAGCTGTACGTCGGCCTCGCGGGCTTCGCCGACGGGGCGGTCACCGACACGAAGGACAAGCCCTACTACTACGGCGGGAACCTGAAGAGCTCGCTGAAGCTGACGGAGGTCATGAAGCTCAATTTCGAGCAGCGGGCCTTGTTCGCCCAGGACCCGCGCAAGTTCCTTCAGGAGGTCAACCTCGACTTCACCGGCTACGACCCCGACCTGAACCGCGACTTCACCATCACGGCCGAGGGCGAGAAGAAGAACTACTTCCGCACCCAGGTCGGCCCGCAGTTCGACCTCAACCGCCTGATGAACCCCGACGGCGGGGGGGATACCTTCACGCTCGACCTGTACTGGGCGAAGACCTCGGGGACCGACGACATCAACCAGCAGCTCGGCGGCGTGAGCATACTGAAAGGGTTCTCGCTCAAGAACGACGAGGGCAAGACCTGGATGCGCATCGACAACCGCCTGACCGGCGAGATGGGCCAGAAGCAGAACGAGATCGGCGACCGCCTGTCGGTGTCCTTCCCGGACCAGGGCCTGGTCGTCTCCGCCGAGGGGAAGATCATCGGCGGCGCTTCGACCTACTTCGGCGAGATCTCGAAGAAGATGAACGACCACTCGAACATCGCGCTGAGCTACGGCTCGCAGTACGTGGGCATGAACAACCGGCTGTCGATCACGATGAACACCTCGTTCACGCTCGCCGAGCTGTGGCAGAAGGTCAGCGACAACTCGGCCCAGAACCTGCGCGGCGGCGAGACCCTCAAGGCCTACAACCGCGAATTAGGGGATTTCTTCGCGGGAGACGAGGCCAAGGCCTCCCGCACCGCGATGGACTTGCAGAAGGTGTTCGAGCAGGACGTCGCGCGCAAGCTCGTCACGCAGGACATCGGCAACCTGACCCGCGAGATCCAGGAGCTGCGCCGCGCAGGCGCGTTCATGGAGAACTCGCGCGTGCGCGGGATGGTCGGCTTCGTCTCGAACTCGGTGTCCAACGACCTGGCCGAGCGCGCGGTCGGCGGCGGCTTCACGGTCGGCACCTACACCGAGATGTCGCTGACCAAGACGCAGAAGCAGCTCATCGAGTCGAAGGCTCAGATCCTGTATCGCGAGGGCCTGCGCCTGCAGGACCGCATGCTCGCGCTGACCAAGGACTGGCAGGCTTCCGTCGTCGAGGTCGCCGAGGCGCAGTGGGCGCTGAAGATCGCGGACTTCGCGGTCAAGAACGCGCCGTCCGAGACCTCCCGCCGCGAGGCGGCCGTGCGCCTCAACGACGCGGAGTCCCGCCTGCACCAGGCCGTCCTGCGCTACAACGCGCTGACGGGCCGCGACCCCCAGAGCCCGCCCCCGTTCCAGGACCTCAACTCCGAGGACCTCCGCCGGATGCTGGGCAACATCCGCCGCCTGATCGCCTCGCCCGACCGTCTCGGCACCATCCTCGGCAGCCTCGACGAGGAGTCGCTGAAGCGGTCGGTCGGTGAGGACCCCTTCAACCTCATCGACTGGATCCCGTGGGTGGACCGGCTGACGGCCGGCTTCGGCGTGCAGTTCCAGGACATGATGGCCAACCAGGCGCTGACCCTCGGCGCCTCGGTCCGCCTGCCGATTTATGATCCGGCCTCGAAGTCGTCTGATAAGGCCTACGCCCTCGAGTCGCAGGCCGTGCAGGCCGAGATGCGCCAGGCCTACGCCGAACGCACGCTCGCGGGGCAGGCGGCCCTCGAGCAGTCCCGCGTCTGGGACGCGAGCGCGCGCGCCGTCGAGCCGAACGTGCCGGCCGCCGCGCGGGCGCTGTCCGACGCGATCCGCGCCTACCGCAACGGCCTGATCCCGCCGGAGAAGCTGAGCGCGGCCTTCTCGAACTGGAACTGGTACATGTCCTCCACGCTCGAGTCGATGTCGCGCGCGGAGCTGCTCCGGGCCCAGGCCGGCGTCGTCGCCCCGTTCGAGCGCCCGACGCGAAGCGGCGCAACGGCGCCGCTTCGTTTATATTCGATCGACGACGCGTTCGCCGCGGCGTCGGCGAACTCCAACAACCTCTTCGAGATCGCCAAGCGCCAGGAGGCCGCGGAGGAGATGGCGCGCGCCGCCGACCACCGCGTGCAGAAGGCCTGGCTCGACGTCAACGTCGGCATGGGCCTGACCGCGCAGGGCGTGGGCTGGCTGCCCTCGATCGGCATCACCGGCATCCCCGTCACCCCCGTGCTCGGCTTCGAGCTCAAGCCCGAGGAGATGCGCGAGCTCCAGGTGAAGGAGCATACCCAGCAGGCCGAGTACTACGACGCCCTCAAGACCCGCGTCGAGTCCGGCCTCGCCGTGCAGTTCTACCAGAACATGGTCGTGCTCCGCTCCGCCGAGTCGCGGCTGGCGGTCTACGACGGCCGCCTGCTGCCCGAGCTCGAGGCCGCCGCGGCCGCGGGCGGGGCGGAGGCCCAGCGCCGCTACGACCAGGCGAAGGTCGCTCGCGAGGCGGCGGCGCTCGACTTCGCGAAGGCGCGCGAGACGATCAACTTCCTGCTCGGGCGGCCGGCGAACGCGCGCGTCGAGGCCGCCATCGACGAGCGGCAGGCCCTCGAGGCCCTGTCCCGCCTGCTGGCCGCCAAGGACCCGGTCGGCACGCAGCGCCGCATCCTGCAAGCGCGGGTCTCCACCGCGAAGGCCGTCGAGGACCTGGTCGACAAGAACCTGAAGGTCGAGCTGCTGCAGCTCGAGCCGGTGAGCCTCGTCGTGCGCTCGCTCGGCCGCCTGATGGGCGCCCTGACCGACGCCCCGATCTACAACACCGAGCTCGCCGCCGCCGCGCGCATCCAGACTTTGACCGAGGAGCGCGAGCGCGACGCCTACGACGGCCGCCGCGACGCCGAGGCCTCCAAGCTCTCCCTGCGCCTCAACGCCGCGCGCGACGAGCTGCGCGCGATCCGGGGGACGGACGCGGCGAGCCTGCTCGAGAAGAGCCGCCTCTCGTCGGTCATCTTCACCCTCCAGGCGGCCCTGCTCTCGCTCGGCGTCGACCCCGACAAGGGCGCCGCCTCCGGCGCGGGCACACTCCCCAAGAGCTGGCCGGAGCTCACGCGGCGCCTGGCCGAGTCCGAGCAGACCCTGACGACCGTGGCGCCCGAGGACCGCATCGACCTGCTCACGCCGGACAACCTGAAGCACCGCTCCGCGGCCTTCATGCGCTACTACTTCGCCAAGCAGACCTTGGGCCACGAGCCGATCGACCGGAACTTCGTCGAGGGCTGGATCGAGCTGCGCCTCTCCGACCCGGGCACGCCGCCCGAGGTCCTGCTGCGGCTCGCGGAGCTGCGCACCGCGAAGGCCGACCGCCTGTACCGCGACGCGCTCGTCGGCGCGGCGGCCCGCGCCGACATCCTGGCCGCCCAGTTCGAGGGCGACGCGCGCCTGCTGCGCTTCATCGACCGCGAGATCCGCGGCCGCGACGCCTCCGTGGCGCCGATGCAGCTCGACGAGGTGCGCGCGTCCTTGGTCTCCCGCCTCGCCGTCCAGCGCCAGCAGCTGGTCGCGCGGCTCGGCCTGCCGCCGGAGACCGCGCTCGACGACCTCCTGCGCCTGGTCCCGGAGGACGCCGTCCCCTCGGCCGACCTGCGCGACCTGGCCGGACGCCTGATCGGCGACATCCGCGCCCGGCAGATCGACTCGATCCGCCGCACCTTGTTCGACGGCGGCACGCCGGCGAGCTGGGGCAACGAGGACGGCATCATGGGCCAGATCAAGGCCAACACGATCGCCGAGCGCATGAGCTACAAGGGCTTCACCCCCGTGGCCACCTTCGGCTACTTCCGCGGCACCCCCATCGGCGGCGGCTTCATCGAGGCGCCCGACCCGCGCGAGATCGAGGCCGGCCTCGAGAAGGTCATGGGCGAGGTCCTGCGCAAGGAGATGCAGTCCTCCGGCCGGCTCCAGGAGCTGACCTTGCGCCTGCACTCGCTGATGGTCCGCGTCGAGGACGGCGCGAAGGGCCTCGAGGCCCGCCGCAAGCTCATCGAGTCCGCGGAACGCGACCTCCGCGCCCGCGCCGAGCTCTCCGGCACCGGCTCCGCCGAGTACAAGGCCGCGCAGGACGCGCTGATCGCGGCCTGGGACGGCTTCGCCCGCCAGATGACGGCCACGAAGGCCGACTTCATCACCTTGGTGACCGAGCTCGAGGCGCTGGGCGAGGGCTCGGCCGGCTCCCTGCGCCCGCTGGCGCAGCCGGACGTCCCCGAGGCCCGCGTCGTGAACGACCCGAAGGACCAGCTGCTCGACTACTGGGCCGGCCGCTACGCCGACCCGTCCTTCGAGGAGGGCCTCGACGCCTTGTTCGCCCGCATGGGCGCGGCCGTGCCCGCCGCGGTGCGCGCGCGCATCCTCAAGGACGCGGCCCTGTACCGCACCGCCCTGGCCGACGCGAAGGCGCTGGACAGCAACGACTATTCCTCCGCCGAGAAGTTCGACCGCCTGATCAAGGTCGACGTCGAGGGCAAGCGCCTCGACCTGCGCGCCGGCCTGCAGGACGCCCTGCGCGGCGTGGGCCTCCTCGACCCGGCCTCCAACCCGGTCGCCGCCGAGTTCCTGGCCTTCATGCGCGGCGACCTCGCGGAGGCCTCGAAGGCCTTCTCGCTCGACCGCGGCCGGAAGGTCGCCGTGGACCGCGCCCTCAGCGAGACCTACTGGCGCGCGCATCAGCCGAGCGACGCCGAGGCGGCGACGTTCGCCCGCCTCGACAAGCTCCACGCCGCCATGGAGGACGCGCGGGACCGGCTGCTGACGAGCTACCTCGCCGACTCCGGCGACGGCGCCGAGAAGTTCGTCCTCAAGGACCTCGAGCTCGACGCCTACCTGAAGGCCCAGGGCGCCTTCGACCGCGAGCTGGCGCGCGCGCTCGGCGCCAAGCCCTCGCCGACGGTCGTCCGCGCGCTCGACGGCCTGTACGGCATCAAGGAGTCGCTCGACCGCGGCGTCGCGCGCGCCAAGCACGGGCGCGGCATGGCCGCGCTCGACGCCCTGATCTCGCTCGAGGAGTCGCGCCTGCGCGCCGCTCGCTGGACGCGCCAGACCCCGGCCCGCATCGATCCGATCGCCGAGGCCCTGTCCCGCCTGAAGGAGACGCGCGAGCGCTGGACCTCGGGCAAGGTCGGCGCCGATTTCCAGGCCCTGTACGCGGTGACCTTCGTCGGCGCCGACGGCCGGCGCACCTGGACCGTCAAGGAGTGGCTGAGCGCCGCCGACGTCGAGGCCTCCCTCGTCCGGGCCGGCCAGACGCCCCGCGGCACGCCCGGCGAGATCGTCGAGCGCCTGAACCCGGCCACGGGCAAGATGGGCTACTACATCGACGTTCCGCGGGTCGGCACCGGCCGCTACGAGGTGATCGGAGGCGCGGACGCCGCCGACGCCGCGCGCCGCGCGGCCGACACGAAGTACGCCGACAACCGCGCCGTCGCCGACCTGCAGGCCTTGATGGGGACGAAGGACGCCGACTTCGTGTCGCTGGGCGGCGCCGGCAAGAAGCCCGAGGCCTGGTCCTTCGCCGCGATCTTCGGCGCGGGCGGCAAGCACTCCGAGGGCCGCGTGTTCTTCTTCGAGGCGCCCGTGAACGGCAAGCCCGCGAAGGCGCTGCACCCGCTCGAGGCGCTGTCCCGTCAGCCCGAGGAAGTCGTCATGAAGCTGTACGCCGGCGACAAGCCCCTGAGCCGCGACCGCTTCCCGAACCTGAGGAGCCTCGAGGCGTCCGAGGAGGCCGCGGCGTTCATGACCTTGACCGTCTCTCCCCAGGGCGCGGAGAGACTCGCCGAGAACGCGCGGCGCCTGGAGGCCTCCGAGCGCCGCCGCGGCTGGATCGAGGTCAAGCTGAACAGCTTCGGCTTCGCGCGGGACGAGAAGGGCCAGGTCGCCCAGCTCTACCGCACGAAGGACGACTTCGAGGCGCAGTGGAAGGCCTACGATAACGCGGAGCGGGACCTGAAGGCCGCCGAGCGCGACTTCGCGACCGCGCAGGCCGAGGAGGCCGCGCGCACGACCGAGGCCGAGGCGGCCAAGTCCTCCGCCGACGGCCAGAGCCGGAGCTATCAGAACGCCCAGCTGCGCCTGCGCGCCGCTCTGCGCCAGGCGATGCTGGCCCAGGGTCTCGACGAGCGCGCGTCGTCGTTCAAGCCCGAGCTCGACCGCCGCGTCGCCGAGCCCAAGCTGAGCAAGCTCCCGACGGCGAAGGACGGCGCCCTGCAGGACGAGATCGGGAAGGCTCACGACGCCTACTCCGGCGAGATCAAGGCGATGGACGCCGCCGCCAAGGCCTTCACCGAGGCGACGTCGAAGCTCAAGCTGGCGCACGCTCGCGCGGTCAACGCCGAGACCGCGCTCAAGGACGCCAAGCTCACCTTGACGCGCGGCGGCGCGCGGGAGAAGCCCGGGACCTGGACTCTGCACCGCTCCGCCGACCTGAACCTCGGCCTCGACGCGGACAAGAAGGTCGTCCGCGTCGCCGCCGCGGCGGCACGCGGGCCCAAGGCCCTCGACGAGGCCGTGGCCGCCGACGGCCGCTCGGCGCCGGTCGAGCGCACCTTGTCCGGCTCCCTGCTCGCCGCCGTCGTCGACGCGGACGGGCGGCTCGTCCGCGACTACGCGAGCGAGCAGTCGGTGGACGACGCCTTCAAGGGCTGGAACCTCATCTCCTACCGCGCCGGCGGCGACAAGATCGGCGCCGACGGCGACGAGGCGATGACCAAGGTCCGCTTCAGCCATTACGAGGAGGCCGGCCTGCCCGTCCTGCTCGGCGAGAACTACCTGATCGAGCGTCTCGACGGCGCGAAGTCGGCCCTGTGGAAGGCGAAGCACTGGTCGTACCTGCCCTTCAACTGGGGCAACATCCTGCTCGAGATCCCGCGCGGCGTCGCCGGCATCCCGGCCGAGTTCGCCGGGCGCAACCCGAGCCAGCACCATTACCTGGGCCGCGCCTACATGTACAAGACCGAGGGCGGCACGACCGAGAACCACGGCTTCTTCCGCAGCGTGCTGGGCGCGGTCGACGTCCTGAACCTGCTGCCCGACCCGGCCGACCGCTTCTTCGACCCGAGCCAGTTCCCGGACAAGGTCCGCATCGACTCCGCCGTGCGGCCGGGAGAGGGCCTGTGGGACAAGAAGATGACCGTCGAGGAGGGGGACGTGATGGCGGGCCGCACCCCGAACCGCGCCGGCGACAAGATCGCGGACCGCGACCTGAAGGTCCATCTCGGACGCCAGTCCCTGCAGCGCCAGGCGACGCACGCCGCCGAGGACCTCGAGGCCGCGCGCGTG
This sequence comes from Elusimicrobiota bacterium, assembly GCA_016182905.1. Classification (NCBI taxonomy): domain Bacteria; kingdom Pseudomonadati; phylum Elusimicrobiota; species Elusimicrobiota bacterium. The sequence continues at coordinate 22,924 of JACPFR010000009.1, read as the reverse complement.
CGCACGCTCTCCCGCTTCCACGGCGGCGTCGAGCAGATCACCTTGGAGACCCGGCGCGGCCGCGACGGCTGGTACCAGGAGTCCAAGCGCACCGCCGCCCTCGGCCCCGAGGCCGTCAGCCGCCGCCTCGCCGAGGGGACGATCGCCGCGGACCCGCGCTCCGGCGGCTCCGCGGACGAGAGCCGCGGCGGCGACGTCGTGACCTCGGCGACGCCGGGCCACCTCTTCGTCGACGCGGTCGAGCAGCGCGTGCGCATCCGCCCCGGCGCCGACGCCTTCGGCCGCCAGGCCGACGCGCTCGAGGGCTACGGCGAGCGCGTGGCCGAGCGGGGCCGGACGGTCGAGGCGGACCGCGCCGCCCTCGAGCGGGCCCTGGCGGACGCGACGGCGAAGGTCGACGGGACCTTGGCGGAGCGCGGCCAGGCCCGCGCCGAGCAGGAGACCCTGCGCCGGAGCTGGAGCCGCCTGGCCCAGCGCATCGGCGAGCAGCTCGAGCTCGAGAAGCGCATCGCCTCGCTCGAGGCCGGGATCAAGGCCCTCGAGGGCCGCATCGCCTTCTGGGACCGCTACCTGCGCCTCCTGGAAGAGGCCCGCGCCAACCCGTCGGACCCCAACGACCCCGATCACCCTCGCCCGCCCTACGGCCCGAACCCGATGTTCTGGGCCTGGATGCTGGCCCTGGCCTTCCTCGGCGCGCTGGCCTCGGCGCTGTGGCACTGGCTGCGCCGCTCCTCCCCGCCGCCCTCCGCCCCGGCCGTCTAGCCGCGCGACGGCTTGACGACGAACGGCTGAACCACAAAGACACGAAGTCACGAAGTCACGAAGAACGGCGACGGATAAAGAGTTAACGGCCTTGGCCGTATGCCGTTAACCATCGATCCGTTCTTCTTCGTGACTTCGTGTCTTTGTGGTTCATTCTTCCGCTCCCCCGGCTGAGGCCGCCGTTATCCGCCGGATCCGAGGTGGAATTATGGGAATTGTCCGGCCGCGGCGTTTTTCTGGGCCCTTTGGCCCCGGGCGCCATGGGCCCTAGGTCCTAGGAGAAAAAGACGAAAAAATCGTTCTTTTTTCGGCTGAACTTTCTTCCGGGTTTGTGCTAGACTCGGGCCGTGAAGGCGTTATTCGCGCTGCTCCTATTGGTTTCGCCCTCGTGGGCGGGCGTCGTCATGCCCGTCGAGAGCGGCGTCGCCCCGGCCGGCCCGTCGGCGCCGGCCGTGCCCGTCGCGGCGCCCGGCGGCGGCGCGCTCGGCGCGCCCTCCCTGGGTTCCGGCGCGGGCCTGCGCGGCGCCATCCCGCTGCTGCCGTCTCCGGTCCCCGGTCTTTTCGGTCCCGTGAACCATTTCGTCGGCCAGGCCGACGCCGCGGCCGCCGTCCGGCCCGAGGCCGCCGCGGTCCGCCCCGCGTCCGGCCAGACGACGGCCGTGAAGGGCCGCGCCGCCGACCGGACTCCCGCTCTGCCCGCCAAGACCTCTCCCGGCGCCCCGTCCCTCGCGATCTCCCGCGACCGCGACGCGTCCGCCTCGACGCTCGATGGCGAAGCCTCCTCGTCCCGCGCCTCCCGCGGCGCGGCGGACGCGAACCCTCTCGCCGACGCCTCCTCGCTCGAGCACGCGCGGCCGGAGAAGGCCGCGGGCCTCGGCCGCGCCTTCTTCGATCAGAGCGACGAGAAGGGCCGCGGCGCGCTCGCGGATCCCTCGGCCGCGGCGGGCGACGCTCCCGCCATCGCCGCGGCGATCCCGGAGGGAGGCGTCTTCTCCTTCGGCCGCCGCGCCGGCAGCCGCCTCTCGCCCGCGAGCGCCGAGGCCGCGCTCGGAGCCGGCCACGCCCCGAACCGGAACGCCGTTTATTTCGCGCCGGAAGGCGAGACCCTTCAGGACGCCGTCGCCTCCGTCCCGGGCGCCGCGGCGGCCGGCGGCGCGTCCGCCGTGATGTTCCGCTCCGCCGCGCCGAACGGCCGGCTGCCCGGCGCGTCCACCGAGGCGTCCGCCTCCGCCGTGCCTCTGCCCGTGCTCGGTGCCCCGCGCCCGCTCGCCCTCGAGCTGTCGCCCTCGGGCCTGGTCGTGCGCGTGCGCTCGGCCCTCGAAGGGGCGATGGCTTCCGCGCCCTCCGCGGCCTCCGCTCCCCGCCCCATCCCGCCCGGCCCGTCCACGGCCTTCCTCGAGCGGGGCGCGATGCTCGAGGCCTTCTCCGTCGCCCGCGCCTTCGCCGAGTCCGTCCCCGGCGCGCGGACCTTGGCCGCGCGCTCGCGCGCGGCGTCCCCGGCCGCGCCGCTAGCACCCGCCGCGCAGCCCGCGCCGGTCCCGCTGTGGTGGGCCTGGTTCCTCCTGCCCCTGTTCGTCGCGGCCATCCGCGGCATCCTCTAGGGTTTCCCCGACGAAGTATTGACAGGGCCTGGGCTTACGCCTATCCTTATTAGGAAATCATGGGTTGGCTCCGTTCCGGATTGTTCCGCCGCGTCGCGCTGGTGATGGGGGCTCTGGCCCTCATCCCCGTCTCCGTGCTGTCCTGGAAGATCGTGCAGTCCAACCAGGACGCCGTGCAGGGCGCCGTCCTCGAACTCCACGTGAAGCTCGCGGAGAAGACCGCCGAGCAGGTCGAGGGCTGGGTGGACTCCGTGGACCAGCGCGTCAAGGTCGCCATCGTCGGCCTGCGGGCGCGGATGGACTGGCCCGACAAGCAGGAGCTCACCCGCGCCCTCGTCGAGGCCGGCAGCGGCGTCGCCTCGGTGACCTTGCTGCGCGAGAACGGCGGCGCGATCCTCGAGGCCTTCAGCCCCGTGCTCACCGGCGCCCCGACGGCGCTCGACCCGAAGGCCGCGCGCGCCGCCCTGCGCCGCGCGATCTCCCGCAAGGGCGGCGCCGAGATCCTGCGCGGCCCGGCCGGTCCGATGCTCGTCCTGCACCGGCCGATCCAAGGGGGCGTGTACGCCCGCGTCGTCGTGCCGCTGCGCGAGCTCGCCGAGCGCATCGCGGCCGAGCGCGTCGGCGGCACCGGCTTCGCCGTGCTCGTCGACGGCGAGGGGCGGCCGTTGTCGGGCGCCACGACCCCGCGCGGCCTCCAGCTCGCGACCTTGCCCGATTGGACGATCACCCGCGCGGCGCTCGGCTCCGGCGGCAGCGTCGGTTCGAGCGAGTTCACCGACCCGACGGGCGTGCAGCGCGTCGGCGCCTACGCCCCGATCCCCGTGCTGGGCGGCGCCGTGCTCGTCCTGCAGAGCCGCGAGGAGGCCTATCTCGCCGCCACCGAGGCCCGCCGCACGGCCGGCATCGCCGTCATCGTCACGGTCGTCATCGCCCTGCTCGCGTCCTTCCTCCTTGCCCGCGCCCTGACCGCGCCCCTGCTCGCCTTGACGCGAGCGGCCGAGGCCGTCGCGCGGGGCGACTTCCAGGCGAGCGTCGACATCCACACCGGCGACGAGCTCCAGCACCTGGCCGAGACGTTCAACACGATGACCGCGCGCCTGCGCTCGTACTCCGTCCTGCAGGTCGACCGCCTCATCGCCGAGCAGCGCAAGACCGAGGCGATCATGTTCTCGATCGCGGAAGGCATCGTCATGGCCGACCGCGAGGGCCGCGTCCAGCTCGCCAACCGCCAGGCCCGCGAGATGTTCGGCCTCGCCCCCGACGCCGACATCGAGGGCCGCCCGATCGCCGAGGCCCTTCCGGACGGCCTCCTGCGCGACGCCCTGGTCGCGGTGTCCAAGGAGCCCGGCAAGGGCTTCAAGGAGGCCGACCTTTCCGGCGCGCAGACCCGCAAGTTCCTGCGCGTCGCGGCGAGCTCCGTCGTCACGCCGGGCCGCGGCGCCGAGCTCGGCGTCGTGTTCGCCATCCGGGACGTGACCCTCGAGCGCGAGCTCGAGATGATGAAGGACGACTTCCTCAACTACATCACGCACGACCTGCGCAACCCGCTCGGCTCGGCGATGGGCTTCATCGACATCCTCCTCAAGGGAACGGCCGGGGTGCTGAACGCGGACCAGCAGACGATCGTCTCCTCGGTGCGGCGCTCGACGAGCCGCCTGATGGCGATGATCAACAACATCCTCGACATCGCGAAGATGGAGTCCGGCCGCGCGAAGCTCCAGCTGAAGACCCTCTCGCTGGCGGGCGTCGCGGGCCGCGCCATCGACATCCTGGAGCAGCTCGCGAAGGCCAAGAGGATCTCCGTGCACCTGGTCGCCGTCGAGGAGTTCTCCGTCGAGGGCGACTCCGACATGCTCGAGCGGGTGTTCACGAACCTCCTCGGCAACGCGATCAAGTTCGCGCCCGACGGCGGCGCGATCACGGTCTCGATCACCGACGCGGGAAGCGAGCTGAAGGCCTGCGTCGAGGACAACGGCGACGGCATCCCTCCGGAGCACCTGCAGCGCGTGTTCGAGAAGTTCGAGCAGGTCCCCGGCCAGCGCCGCGGCGGCACCGGCCTGGGCCTGACGATCACCAAGTACTTCGTCGAGGCCCACTTCGGCCGCATCTGGGTCGAGTCCACGCCCGGCCAGGGGGCGCGCTTCTATTTCACCATCAAGAAAGGCCTGACCTTGCAGCCCGACGGCAGCGTGAAGCCCGCGGCCGCCCTCGTATGAGGCTGCTCGCCGCCGTCCTCCTGTTGGCCGCGACCCTGCCGTGCCGCGCCGACGTCGACGACGGCACGACCTATCAGAACGTCGTCGTCAAGCCCGGCGACACGATGTGGGCCATCGCGAACAAATATCTGAAAGACCCGGCCCGTTGGGACGAGATCCTCAAGCACAACAAGCTGCCCACCAAGGACCCCACGGTCGCCCTTCCGGGCATGACCTTGCGCGTGCCGGTCCGCCTCATCAAGGCGCAGCTGCGCGCCGCGCACCTCGTCTACGCGATCAACCGGGTGCTGTACCGGAGCAAGGAGACCGCGAGCTGGAAGACGGGCAAGCTCGCGATGGAGCTGTTCCAGGGCGACACGGTGCGCACGCTCGAGGAGTCGAAGGCGCGCGTGAAGCTCCTCGACCGGGAGCTGCTCAGCCTCGAGCCGAACTCGATGGCCGTCATCAAGCCGCAGGACCGCGACGGCGACCTCGAGCTGAAGGCCGGCTCCGTGTTCGCCGGGCGCGCGCGCGTCGTCACGGCGTCCGCGCTCATCACCCCGCGCACGCGCGACACCCGCTACTCGGCCACCGTCGAGGCCGACCTCACGACGCGCGTCGACGTCTTCAAGGGCGCCGCCGGCGTCGACGCCCAGGGCAGCAGCGTCGAGGTCCCCGCCGGCATGAGCACGCTCGTCCGTCCGGGCCTGGCGCCCGAGGTGCCGAAGGTGATCGTCAACCTTCCCGAGAAGGAGAACCGGGCGTTCGAGTACGCCTCCGCCGTGAAGGTCGGCGGCGGGCCCGCTCCCGAGCCCCGGGGCCCCGCGGGGCTCGCGCCTGTCCCCGAGGCCGACGCCGACAGCCTGCGCGGCGACCTGCAGTCCCTGCGCGTCGGTCTGCCGATCGCCGGCTATCTCGTCCAGGCCGCGACCGACCGGGAGTTCAAGAAGATCGTGCTCGACAAGAAGTTCGAGGCGGAAGAGCGGCTGCGCCCGAACGAGGAAGGCCTCAAGCCGGGCGCCTACTGGTGGCGCATCGCGATCATCGACCTTCTGGGCACCGAGGGCCGCTTCTCCGAGCCGCGCTACTACACCGTCGGCGTCAAGCGCGCGTCGGCGGGCATCACCGCCGACCTTAGAAAAGCGATCGTCATCGCGAGCCCGGCCGAGGAGGCCTACATCGACACCGACAACGTGCGCGTCTCCGGGGTCCTGCGCGACGACCGCCTGCGCGTCGACGTGGGCGGCAAGCCGATGCGCATCGACCAGGACGGGAACTTCGTCGTCACCGTGCCCTTGAAGGACGGGATGAACGAGATCCTCATCACGGTCTCCGACCCCAACGGGAACTCCACTCAGATCTCCCGCCGCGTGACTAGACGCAGATAGGATTTCCTCAGCCGCGTCTGTGCCGGGCCCCTCGGGCCCGGCCGCGGCGCCGCTAGCGTCTAGGGCTCGAGGCGGGCGGCCGGGACGCGCGAGTTCGCGCGCGACAGGATGGGCTTCTGCTGGTCCGCGGGCGCCAGCGCGCCGAGCAGGATCGTCCCGTCGGGGCCGACGAGGGAGGCCGCGGGGCGGCGCCCGGGACGGGCGGGATCCTCCGCGAGCGCGACCACGGCCCAGCCCCAGCGCGCGGGATTGCCGCGCATGAACGAGCGCGGCACGGAAACGGAGACCTCGCCGCGGTCCGCCAGCCACTGGGCCTTGAACGCCGCGGTCTCCTCCGGCTCCCCGCCGCCGCGGGCCCGGTACAGCCGCGCCTCGTCGCCGACGATGGACAGGGCGAGCTCCCAGGCGTCGCGCGCCGGGACGACGGCCCCGCGGCCCTCGAGCAGCGGCACCCGGCCCGCGCCGAGGACTTTGTTGAAGTCCGTGTAGATCTCGTAGATCGGGCGCGGGGGGGCGTTGGAGGCGCGGCCGACCTTCAGGATCAGCCGCACGGCCTCGTCGTTCCACTCGGCGCGCAAGGTCAGGATGCGCCACGGGTCGGCCGCCGAGCCGCCGTCGACGATGGCCGAGGTGGCGCCCGGCGTCAGCGAGGGCAGCAGCGCGACGGTGCCGAGGGGGGCGCGGAACTCGAGCCAGGACGGGCCGCTCAGCGCCCGCACTCCGGTCGGCCGCTCCTTCGGGCCCGCGGCCGCCGCCTCGGCGAGAGATGAGTCGTACAGCGAATCGGGCGCGGGGATCTTCAGGCGCTTGTAGACCGCCAGCAGCGCGGTCCGCAGGGCCGCCGGCATGCCCTCGGCGCCGGTCCCGCGGAAGTGGCGGGCGGCCTGGGCGCGGCGCAGGAGCTCGACTGCGGCGTCGAGGGTCCGGAGGTCGGCCGAGCCGGAGTTCTGGTAGCGTTCCAGTGCCTCGGCCGCCGCGCCGTAGGCGTCCCAGGCGGCGCGGGCGCCCGCGTCGGCGGGCGGCACCCGGGCGGCCTCCTCGTCCCAGGCGGGCCACGCCGCGATGCCCGCCAGGTCGGAGGGCGCTCCGGCCTTGGACAGGGCGAGGTCGCCGACGGTCGCCCAGCCCTGCGGGGGGCGGGGAAGGCCGGCGGCCGCGGCGAGGAACACGGAGGCCGTCGACGCGCTCTCATCGAATAAGGTCGTCGCGCTCGCGGGCACGATGACGGCCCTTCCTCCCGAGACCCAGGCTTCCTCCGGGGCGGCGTAGGGGCCCGCCAGGATCCAGACGGCGCCGCTCTGCCCGAGGGCGGCCGCGAGGCCCGCGTCCAACGCTCCCGCGCCGGGGATGAAGCCCGCCGGGGCGAGGCCCAGGCGCTTCTGCAGGCGCTCGCGCGTCTCCGCGGCGCGCTCGAGCGCGTCCTGGGGGCGCGGCGCCGAGGGGTGCCCGGCGACCACGGTCAGCACGGGATCGCCGTTGACGCGCGCGGCGAGCTCGACGCGGCCCTTCTCGACCCACGGCAGCAGCGCCGCCTTGACCAGCGGCGTCGCCATCGCCGGCGTCACTCCGATCGTGAGCTTGAGGTCCGGGTCGGACCGCATCAGCGCGTCGACCCCGCTCCACTGACGGAAATCCTCGGGCGGGAGCCAAACGACCGCGCCGGGCAAGGCTTGGGCGGAGGCGGAGCCGGCGAGCAGGGCGAGCAGGGCCAGGGCCTTCATTTGACGGTCCTCACCGAGACGCGGCGCCCCTCGGGCCCGTCCGCGGTGCCCGCGCGCTCGTCCACCTTGGGCTCCCCGTCGACGAGGAACAGGTACTTGTGCCGGCCTTCCATCACCGGGATCGACACGGTCCAGACCCCGTCGCCGCCGCGGGTCATCTTAAGGAGGCCGGGCTTCCACGCGTTGAAATCTCCGACCAGCTCGACCGACCTGGCCTTCGGGGCCTTGTGGCGGAACTCGACGGACGTCAGCGCGGGCAGGTTCGCGCCGCTCCGGTCGCGGGGGGTGAAGGTCGTGCCGGTCGGCTTGAGCGGGGCGGGCTCCCAGCCCGAGAGGAAGCGGCGGTAATCGTTGATCGCCGCCACCCAGGTCACGGAGGGCACGCTGATCAAAGCCAGCACCGCCGCGACCGTTCCCCAGAACGCCCACTTGTTGCGCCAGTTCATGCGCGCCGATTCTATCATTTGAAAGGTGCCAGGCCTCCCATTATCCCATTACTCCGTTCAGCGGGCCGGTGTGAGTAATGGGATAATGGGAGGCCTGGCACCGGAATCATTTGACGCGGTGACGTTTTTATGTAGAATCCGGCCATGGACACCAAGATCACCGCCAAGCCGTCCCCCGTCGTGAAGCCCCTCGAGCATGCCGAAGCGCACGAGGCCAATCCCTGGGCCCAGGCCATGGAGCAGCTCGACCGCGCCGGCAAGGCGATGAAGCTCGAGCCCTTCGCGTTGGAACGCCTGCGCCACTGCAAGCGCATCTTGACCGTGTCGGTCCCCGTCAAGATGGACGACGGCTCGGTGAAGGTCTTCGAGGGCTACCGCATCCAGCACAACATGGACCGCGGTCCGGCCAAGGGCGGCATCCGCTACCACCCGTCGGTGTCCCTCGACGAGGTCAAGGCGCTCTCCTTCTGGATGACGATGAAGTGCGCGGTCGTCAACCTCCCCTACGGCGGCGCCAAGGGCGGCGTGATCTGCGACCCGAAGAAGATGTCCCGCGGCGAGCTCGAGCGCATGACGCGCCGCTACACCGCCGAGATCTCCATCATCATCGGCCCGGACAAGGACATCCCCGCTCCCGACGTGAACACCAACGCCGAGGTCATGGCCTGGGTCATGGACACCTACTCGATGACGATCGGCTACTCTTGCCCCGGCGTCGTCACCGGCAAGCCCATCGAGATCGGCGGCTCGCTCGGCCGCAACGAGGCCACCGGCCGCGGCGTGTTCTACGTCACCCGCGAGTTGGCCGCGCGCGAGGGCTTCGACCTGCGCAAGTCCGCCGTCATCGTCCAGGGCTTCGGCAACGTCGGCTCCAACGCCGCGAACATCTTCGCCGAGCACGGCACCAAGGTCGTCGGCATCTCCGACGTCGGCGGCGGCCTGTACGACCCGAAGGGCCTCGACCTCCACGACATCATGGAGTACCGCAAGACGCACGACTCGATCATGGACTACCCGAAGGCCGAGAAGGTCGCCATCGACAAGTTCGTCGAGCTGCCCTGCGACATCCTGATCCCGGCGGCGATGGAGGGCACGATCAACAAGGGCAACGCCGACCGGATCAAGGCCAAGTACATCGTCGAGGGCGCCAACGGCCCGACGACGAACGAGGCCGACGCGATCCTGCACAAGAAGGGCGTCGTCCTCGTCCCCGACATCCTGGCCAACGCCGGCGGCGTGACCGTCTCCTACTTCGAGTGGGTGCAGGACATGCAGGCCTACTTCTGGAGCGAGAAGGACATCAACGCGCGCCTGCAGGACATCATCGTCGGCGCCTTCACCGAGGTCTACGACCTGTCCAAGAAGGAGAAGGTGGACATGCGCATGGGCGCCTTCATGGTCGGCCTGCGCCGCCTCGGCAAGGCCGCGTCGATCCGCGGGATGTATCCGTAAACGTACGGGGCCGCGGATCTCCTTTCTTAATAAACGGCCTGACGCGGTTGCTCGAATGAGGGTACTCGTCGCTCCCAACGCCTTTAAAGGGAGCCTGTCGTGCGTGGACGCAGCGAAGGCCCTGGCCCGCGGCGTCCGCGCCGTTTTCAGGGATGCCGACATCGTCTCCATCCCCGTCGCCGACGGCGGGGACGGGTTGATCGATTCGCTCCGCGAATCGCTGGACGGCCGGATCGTCTCGGCGCCGGTCAAAGGCCCCTTGGGCGAGCGCCGGCGCGCGTCCTACCTCTGGAACCCGGCGAAGAAGCTGGCCGTCATCGAGATGGCCCGCGCCTCGGGCCTGGCCTTGGTCCCGCCCGGCAAGCGCCGCCCGATGGAGGCGACCTCGCGCGGCAGCGGCGACCTGATGCGGGACGCGGTGCGGCGCGGCGCGCGCACGGTCATCGTGGGCCTGGGCGGCACCGCCTCGAGCGACGGCGGGGCGGGCATGGCGCGCGCCCTCGGCGCGCGCCTGCTCGACTGCGAGGGCCGCGAGCTGCCCGACGGCGTGTCGGGCCTGGCGCGCCTGTGCTCGGTCGACGCCCGCGCGGTCCGCTCCCTGATGGCGGGCGTGAAGGTGATCGCGCTGTCCGACGTGACCAACCCGCTCCTCGGCCCCAAGGGCTCGGCGCGGGTGTTCGGCCCGCAGAAGGGGGCCTCATCGGCGCAGGTCGGGCGGATCGAGGCGGCGCTGGCCGTCTGGGCGCGCGCCTTGAACCGCGACCTCGGCGTGTCGGTCGCCGCCGTGCCCGGCGCGGGCGCCGCGGGCGGCCTGGGCGCGGGCCTGCTCGCGTTCGCGGGAGCGGAGCTCGTGCCCGGGGCCGACTGGGTCCTCGAGAAGACGGGCGCGCTCAAGGCGCTCGAGCGCTCCGACCTGGCGCTCACCGCCGAGGGCCGCCTCGACGAGACGAGCCTGTTCGGCAAGGCCCCCGTCGTTTTGGCGCGCGCCGCGAAAGCGGCGCGCGTGCCCTGCGTCGCCGTCGCCGGCCAGGTGTCGCGCGCCGCTTTGCCGTTCAAGAAGGTCGTCTCCTTCGCCGACGCCGGCGCCAAGACCACGGCCGACTCGATGGCTCGCGCCGCCCACTGGGCCGCCAAGGCCGCCGCGATGGCGGTGTCAGGCATCGCGGTATTTTCAGTTTTGGCCCTGCCCGCCCGGGCGAACAAGATCCCCGCGCCGGAATCGTTCGACGCCCAGTACTTCCAGCGCCATCTCGACGACAACCTCGACAAGAACATCTCCGGGCTCAAGGACGCGTTGAAGAGCGAAGCCGTCGGCGGGGACGACGGTTGGAAGGCCGGCTATCTGTGGCGCCTGTGCCGGGCCAAGGTCCGTCTCTCGGAAAAAAAGGAGAAGCGCTCCGACAAGCTCGCTCTCTACGAGTCCGCCAAGTCCGATTGCGAGCGGTCCGTGGCCCTGTCCTCCCGGACCGCCGATGCCCACTTCTGGCTCGGCGTGGCGATCGGGCGCTGGGGTGAGACGAAGGGCCTGATGAAGGCGCTGTTCATCATCAAGCCTCTCAAAAAAGAGATGGCGGAGGTCCTCCGCCTCGACCCGTCGCACGGCGGGGCGCACAACGTGCTCGGCGAGATCCTGTGGCAGGTCCCGGGCTTCGTCGGCGGGGACAAGAAGAAGGCCCTCGAGGAGTTCGAGACGGCGCTCAGGCTGTCGCCGCGCTACACCGCGAACCATCAGCCCCTGGCCGAGGCCTACCTGCACTACGGCCGCAAGGACGACGCCATCCGCGTGCTCAAGCTGGTCGAGGCGACGAAGGACCCCGCCGACCCGGCCGAGTATCCCGAGAACCTCGCCGACGCCAAGAAGCTTCTCGCGGCGCTCGAAGCGGCCAAGTAGCCGCCTGAGCCGACTGTTTCCGGAAACAGTCGGGGGACGCACCGGCGCGAGTTCCCGCTACTGGGCGTTGTAGGCGAGCGGCACCGGCGTCGACTTCCCGCCGGTCCAGCGCATGCCGCGCTTGAGCTTGAGGGGCTGGCTCTTGCCGCGCAGCACGGAGACCTCGACGTCGGACTCCGGCTTGCCGTAGAGGCGGTCGACGGCCTCGGCGAAGTCCATCTTCTCGGCCGGCTTGCCGCCGATCGCGTCGAGGCGGTCTCCGACCTTCAGGCCCGCGCTCTCCGCCGAGCGGCCGGCGATCGCGTGCGTGACCTCGAAGCGGCGGCGTCCGCCGTCCTCGACGGTCTTGACCCACAGGCCGGGGCCCGCGCGCCAGTAGGACGGCGGCTCGTCGATGACGAGCGGCTCGAGGAGCTTCACGCGCAGGCGCGCGTCCGCGTCGAGGACGGGTTCCAGGGCGCGGCGCTTGGCGTCGGGCAGAGGGGCGGCCGCGACGAGGGTGCCGCCGGGGGCGACGCGGGCCATGCGCTGGTCGCCGGAGACGGCGGTGGCGTGGCCGAGGGTGGTGTAGGTCCCGCCGCCGGCGAGGTCGAGGGCGTAGAAGGCGAGGCGGACCGTGCGGGTCTGCCCGTCGTCGACGGCGTCGATGACGCGCGCGCGCAGCTTGGAGCCGGGGGGCACCGCGAGGAAGTCGAGGGAGGCGTCCACGGTGAGGCCGGTCGAGGCCTCGGCGGCGGTCTCGTCGCCCTTCTTGAGGCCGGCGGGCAGGCCCTTGGGAAAGCGGACCCACAGGCCCTGGTCGGCGCGGACCGCGACGGTGAGCGGGCCCACGGCCTTGACCACGGCGCGGCCGTCGGCGACGGCCTGGTTGGAGCGCTCGGCGGCCAGGGTCCTCTCGTGCTCGGACAGGTCCTTGTCGCCGCGGGCGTAGTCGCGGGCCGGCGGCACCACGGCGGTCTCGAGCGTGACGACCTCGAGGCCGCGGCGGACGATGACCGGCAGGCGCGTGCCGGGCGTCCAGGAGCGAAGGGCGGAGGCGGTCTTGGCGCGGGTCGACACGGAGCCGTCGACGCGCAGCACCTGGTCGCCGGCCTTGAGGCCGGCCTTCTCCGCGCGCGAGCCGGGGCGCACGAAGGAGACCAGGAGCGCTCCGTCCTGGGAGGCGAGGTCCGCGCCCAATCCGAACAGGGCGATCTCATCGAGGGCGACCGGAGACGAAGCGGGCGCCTCCTCGCGAGGGGCCGGGGTCGTCTTGGCGGGAGCCGCCTTGGCGGGGGCCGTCTTGGCGGGAGAGGATTTGCGCGCGGGGCGCTTGGAGGCCGGGCGCGTGCTCGCGGCGTTCGCGGGGAACGCCGCGGCGGCGATCAAGACGAGAGAGAGCAGTCGCATCATTTCGCCTCGGCCTCCTTCGATTTTCGCGTCGGTCGCTTCGCGGGCTTCTTCGCGGAAGGCCTGGGCGCGGCCGCGGGGACGGGTGCCGCGGCTTTCGGGGCCGCCGCGGGGGCGGCGGCCTCCAGGGCGGCCTTCTCGGCGGCGCCGGCGGCCTCGAGGCGGCGCGCGCGCTCGGCGCGGACCTCGTCGACGATGGAGGCGAGCGCGCCTTCGGACGGCAGGCGGCGGGCGGCCTCGCTCTCGGACGGGGCCGTGAGGGCCTTCGAGGCCGCGAGCGACAGGGCCGCCGCGCGCTTGGACTCGGCGCCGAAGCAGCTCGCGTTCAGCGCGCCGAGGCGGGAGGTCACCGGGCGCAGGATCTCCAGGCGGCGGGCCGGCGACGTCTCGGCCTCCGCCTTGGCGAGGGACCGGCCGAGCTCGTCGCGCCAGGCGATGTCGCGGGTGAGGCCGGCGAAATCGGTCTTCGCGACGGTCTCCTCCTCGGCGACCTTGCCGCAGCGGGCGCCCGGATCGGCCTCGAGGGCGGCGAGCGCCTCGGACCAGCGCGCGCGGGCGTCGTCGAGGCGGCAGGACCTGCTCTTGGAGCGCGCCTCGGAGGAGGCCTTCAGGAACCAGGCCTGATCGGCGGCGCGCCTCTTGATCGTGGCGCGCAGGGCGTGGAGCTCGGGCAGGTCGCGGTCGCAGCCGGCGGGCAGGCGCTGCGCGAGCTTGATGGCCTCCTCGACGCGGGCGGAGTCGTACCTGCACAGCTGCGGGGCGGAGTCGGCCCGCGCGAGGATCAGGGCCTCGTCGCGCCTCAGCAGGAGCTCGCCGTCGGCTTTAGCCGCCTCGCGGGCCTTGCGCGCCCGCTCGGCCAGGCTCTTGTACTGCGGCTTGACCTTGGCCGGCTCGGCGACCAGGGCCTCGAGCGCGGCGTAGGCCGCTTCGGCGTCCTTCGGGCGGCAGGCGGCGCGCAGGCCCGCGGCCTCGGACTCCTTGAGGAGCGCGAGCTCGAAATCGCGGGCGAGGGGGACCTCGACCCGCTCGGAGAGGGGGAAGCCCGCCGCCGAGGCCAAGGACAGGACCGCGAAAGGACGGGGCTCCGTGATCTTGACGGTCCGCGCGAAGGGGTAAGGTCCGCCGTTCTTCCGCTTGTTCGTGCGCGTCTCGACGGAGGCGAAGCCGCGTTCGGTCTCGACGACGAGGCTCTCGTCGATGTCGGCCGACTCGTTCTCCTTGAGGCCGTCGACCCAATACGCGCCGGAGACGACCGCCTCGTCTCCGAGCTCGTGCTGGCCGAGGCGCGTCGGCTCCTGGCGGTGAAGGCCGGCGGATCGGAGCTTCGCCGCGGCCGAGGCCGGGGCGGCGCGGCCGGCGGCGGCCTCCAGGTCGGACGGCAGGTTGGGGCGCGAGGACATCGCCTTGGCGATGACGCGAAGGTCCTCGAGCTCTTTCTTCACGGAGGCCTTGCCGAGGAGGTCGGCGGCGGCGGCGCGCGCCTTGGCGGCGGCCCAGCGGCGGCGCTCGTTGGAGATCGTGCGGCGCATCTGCGCCTTGAGCTCCTCGGACAGGGCGCCGTGCGCGCTGTCGTAGGCGATGAGGGTCTCCGGGGCCGTCGCGCCGCGGGCCGCGGCCTCGGCCGCGAACAGCGCCGCGGCGTCCTTCTCGGGGCGGGGGCCGGCGAGCAGCTCGTCGAAGATCGTCTTGGCCAGCGCGGCGGGGTTCTCCAGCGCGTCGGCGTGGCGGCGCTCGATCAGGTCCTTGCCCCAGGCGGTGTCGAAGAGATTCGGGCGTCCGGGCGCTCCCGACAGGGAGGCGTTCGCCTGCTTCAGGGCCCATCGCTCCTCGTGGCCGGCCTGCAGCAGGGAGGCGAGCGCGTGGAGGGACGGGGTCGCCGCGCCGTCGAGAGGAAGGGCGCGGCAGGCGCCGAGGCCCAGGTCGGGGCCGGCGGGCTCGGGCTCGCGGCCGAGGGCGTCGGCGGCGGCCGTCAAGGCGAGGCAGGACGAGGCGGCCTGCGAGAGGGCGCCGAACGCCTTCCAGTGGACGGCGGCCAGGCGGCGGGCGCCGGGCTTGCCGTGGAGGACGAGGACGCCTCGCGCGGCGAGGGTCTCGACGCCGGGCTCGCCGAAGGACTCAGTGAGGAGGGCGAGCGGGGCGCTCGGAGCCGGCATGTCGGCGCCGAGCGCAGGGGACACCAGAAGGACCGCGAGTAAAGTGACTTTTTTCAAATATGGTACTTCGCGCACGTCTGGCGCAGGTGGTCGAGGGCCTTGGAGACGTCCTCCGAAGGCGCGTTCTTCTCGACCGCCTCGAGCAAGGTGACGGCCTCGGCCAGGTGCGCGCGGTCGGCGGCGATCATCTTGCGCAGCTCGTCCTGCATGAGCTGGAACTCCCGGGCGAATTCCTGGTGGGCGTCGGTGGTCCGCACGCGCACGGGCACGGCGAGGTTGCCGTGCCTCACCCGGGCGATGCCGGCGGAGATCACGCGCAGGGGGCCCGCGAAGCGGTGCGACCAGAACAAGGTGACGAGGCCGCCGGCCAGCAGGGAGATGGCCGACGCGAGCAGCAGCGGCGCGCGCAGGGCGCCTTTGATCCACTCGATGGAATGGAAGATCTGCCGGGAGGCGATCGAGGACTCCTGGACGCCGCGGAAAACGGAGAACGCGGTCAGGAGGAGACTGGCGGAGATCAACAGGACGACGAATCCCACCATCTGGAGCTGGAGGGGGGCGTCGACCCAGTACTGCTGCCTCTTATAGGAAGGCTTCGAGGGGGGCGTCTTTTCGTGGCCGTGACCTTTTTGCGTCATTGAGTGGTTATAGTAACTTTAGAGTTGGATATTGTCAATCAATCGCGTTTTCCCCAGATAGGCGGCGGCGAGCAGCCGGCCGTCCAGGGCGGAGGCGTACTGCAGCTTCAGGCCGGTGCCGGCCAAAGCGCGGCGCACGGAGGCGCCGACGGTCTCGGGCCGCGAGTTCGGGCGGCGCGCTTCCTTCCTGCCCGCTTCCAGCGCCGCCCGCAGGGCCGGGGCGGCGCGGCGTTCGGCGGGGGACAGGTAGGCGTTGCGGCTCGACATCGCCAGGCCGTCGGCCTCGCGGACTATCGGGACGCGGACGAGTCGCACGGCCATGTCGAGGTCGCGGATCATGGTCTCGAGGATGCGGACCTGCTGCCAGTCCTTTTCTCCAAAATAGGCGCGGTCGGGCCGGACCTGATTGAAGAGCTTGAGCACGACGGTCGCGACGCCGCGGAAATGGCCGGGGCGATACTTCCCGCAGTAGAGGTCGGACAGGCCTTCGACTTCGACGTGAGTGCGAAACCCCTTCGGATACATCTCCTCCGCCGAGGGCGCGTACACGGCGTCGGCGCCCGCCGCGGCGACGAGCTCCCGGTCCGCCGGCAGGGCGCGGGGATACCGGCCGTAGTCCTCGTTCGGGCCGAACTGGAGCGGATTGACGAAGACGGAGACCACGGTCCGGTCGTTCTCGGCGGCCGAGCGCTTCACGAGCGCCGCGTGACCGGCGTGCAGGGCGCCCATCGTCGGCACGAACCCGACGCCGAGGCCTTTGCGCCGCCAGCCGGCGACGAGTCCCGCCAGCGCCTTCTTGGTCCGGACGACGGGGATCAGGGTCAAAGATTCCTCGAGAAGAACCCGACCACTCTCGTGTCGTACTCCATGCCCGCGGCCTCGCGGCATTTGGCGTGCCAGGCCTTGGGGACCATCCACAGCTGCTTGGGCTCGCGCGCGGCGTCGAAGACCTTCTTCACGTCCTCGGGCGTCATCAAGCGGTCGAACTCCCCGCCGATCACGAGCAGGGGGCGCGGCGAGATCCTCGGGGCGGACTCGACGGGGTTGAACTGGTCGATCTCGGGGTTCTTCACGCGCGAGCGCAGGATGAAGAGCGTGATCGCGACCAGCGGATAATACGGGAGCTTCATGTTGTTCCACGCCCAGCGCTTGATCACGGTGCGGTAGTCGGAGAAGGGGCTCTCGACGGCGGCGCAGCGCAGGTCCGGATGCTTCGGCAGGGACGCGACGGTCACGGCCGCCCCCATGGACAGCCCGAACACGCCGATCGAATCGGCGAGGGCCGGCTTGGCCTTCCTCAGCCATTCGATCGCCGCGTCGAAGTCGATCGTCTCCAGGCCGCCGATGGTCGTGATCTCGCCCTCGCTCTCGCCATGGGAGCGGAAGTCGAAGTACATGAGGTTGAAGCCGCCGTTCTCGTTGAGGAAGTAGGTCTGCTTGAGCAGCTCGCCCTTGTTGTCGCCCCAGCCGTGGCACATGACGATGGTGCGCTTGTCGCCCGTGAGCGAGGGGATGAACCAGCCCTTGAGCTCCAGGCCGTCGCGCGTATGAAAGGAGATTTTTTCGTAGCGGAGCCCGAATTGTTCCGGAAAGATCCACATCGGGGACATCGCCGGCGGATGCAGGATGATGCCCGCCCCCCACCAGCACAGGGCGTAGACGGCGGCGGCGAGCAGGATCGCGGCGGCCAGCCAGATCATTTTTGGGAGGTGAAGGAGTGCTCGGGGCCGGGGAAGGACCCGTCGCGGACCTCGCGGCAGTAGTCGCCGATCGCCTTGAGCGACTGCGCGCGCAGGTCGGCGTAGCGCTTGACGAACTTGGTCGGGCCCGCCTCGGTGAGTCCCAGCAGGTCGTCGCTGACCAGCACCTGGCCGTCGCAGTGCGGGCCGGCGCCGATGCCGATGGTCGGGATCTGCAGGCGCTTGGTGATCTCCTTGGCGAGGTCGGCGGGCACGCACTCGAGCACCACGGCGCAGCAGCCGGCGCCCTCGAGTATCCTCGCCTCGGTGAGGATCTTCTCCGCGGCCTCGGGGCTGCGGCCCTGGACCTTGTAGCCGCCGAGGCGGTTGACGGCCTGGGGCGTCAGGCCGAGGTGGCCGAACACGGGGACGTTGATCTTCAGGAACTCCTTGATCGTCGAGGCGACCTCCATCCCGCCTTCGACCTTGACGGCGTGCGCGCCGCCTTCCTTCAAGAGGCGGCCGGCGTTGCGCACGGCCTCCTTGAGGTCGATCTCGTAGGAGAGGTAGGGCATGTCGGCCACGAGCAGGGCGCGGGACAGGCCGCGCTTGACGGCCTTGACGTGGTGGACCATCTCGTCGATGGTGACGGGCAAGGTGCTCTCGTAGCCGAGCTTCGTCATGCCGACCGAGTCGCCGACGAGGATCACGTCCACGCCGGCCTCCTCGGCCAGGCGCGCGGTCGGGAAATCGTAGGCGGTGAGCATGGCGATCTTGACGCCCTTGCGCTTCATGTCGAGGAGCGTGGAGACCGTGACGCTTTTCACGGCGCCGGCGTAGGAGGCGGGCTTCGTTTTATCGGCCATTCCGCCAGAGTCTAACAATTCGAGGGTCCGGCTTCATAGCCGCGAGCAGGGCGGCGACGGTCCGGCGGCCGTCCGGCTTGAAGGACGGGGCGATGTCCCGCAGCGGCGTCAGGGCGAAGGCGCGGCCCGCCGCGGCCGGGTGCGGGACGGTGAGCCAGGGCGTGCGCACGCGCTCCCGCCCGAGGGAGACGAGGTCCACGTCGAGCGCGCGGGCGCCCCAGCGCAGGCCGGGACGCCGCCCGGCGAGAGCCTCGAGCCGCTTGGCCTCGATGAGCAGGCCGGTCGCGGTGCGCGTCGTCTCGAGCGCGACCGCCTGGTTGAGGTAGGGCTTGTCGCTGGGGCCGACCGGGGCGGTCTCGTAGACCCGGGAAGCCCTGAGCACGCGGCAACCCTCGAGGGCGTCCAGCCCCGCGACGGCGCGGCGCAGGGCCGCGGCTCGGTCTCCGAGGTTCGCGCCGAGCAGGAGCAGCGCCCGGCGCGGCTTCACTTGCCCTTGCGCTCGCGGCGCCCGTCGGCGCGCCGCAGGGCCTCGACGATCGCGGCGATCAGGGCCAAGGCGAGGAAGTTGCCGAGCTTCCCTTCGCCCGCGCCGAAGCCGCCTTCGTAGACCATCGCCGTCCACAGCAGCCAGAACACGATGCCGACGGCGGCCTGGCAGGCGACGAACACGACGGCGAGGTGGACCGGATCGAAGCGCGGGGTCTCCGGGCCTTCCTCCTCGAACAGCTCGACCCAGGATCTCCAGAGCCTCATCTCAGCCCCATCAGGTCGAGCATGTCGTACAGGCCCGGCTTCTTGCGCGCGGTCCACAGCGCCGCCTCGAGGGCGCCGAGCGCGAACGCGTCCCGGGACTCGGCGATGTGGGAGAGCGTGAGGCGCTCGAAGGGCCCGGCCAAGGTCAAAGCGTGGTCGCCGACGACGCCGCCGACGCGCACGGAGGCCGTCGGCACCGGGTCGGCCGACGCGCGGCCCTCGTTGACGGCCTGGGCGACGCGCAGGGCCGTGCCGGAGGGGGCGTCCTTCTTGCCGTTGCGGTGCGTCTCGACGATCGCGGCGTCGTAGCCGGGCAGGCGGCGCGCGGCCTCCTCGGCGAGGAGCAGGAGCATGGTCACGCCGCGGCTGAAGTTCGGGGCCATGAACACCGCGGTCTTGCGCGCGGCGGAGGCGACCTGGGCGCGCTGGACGACGGACAGGCCGGTGGTCCCGGTGATGAACGGCACCGCGCTCCGGCCGCACGCGGCGGCGAACCGGACGCAGGAATCGGGGGTGGTGAAGTCGATCACCGCGCCGCAGGCGCCGGCCTCGTCCTCGAACTCGGCGGCCTGGGCGCGGCCGACGCGCGCCAGCAGGTGGAAGCGCGGGTCCGTCGCGGCCAGGGCGGCGACGCGCGAGCCCGTCCTTCCCGAGGCTCCGCAGATCGCGATCTTGAGGGGGGTGGCCATGGTCCGTGGATTATAGGATAACGGGGTCGGCCAGCGGGAGCAGCACCCGCACCGTGGTGCCGATCCCGGGGGAGCTGTCGATCTCGACGCGGCCGCCGGCGTTCTCCGCGATGCGCTGGACCGTGGGCAGGCCGAGGCCCGTGCCCTTGCCCTGGGCCTTCGTCGTGAAGAAGACCTCGAAGACGCGGCTCAGGGTCTCCCGGTCCATGCCCGTGCCCGTGTCGCGGACGCTGAGCATCGCGCAGGGCCTGTCCGGCCCGCCCGGGACGCTGAGCGCGCCGCGCCGCGTGGCGACCGCGACCACGCCCCCGCCGGTCATCGCGTCGCGGGCGTTGATGACCAGGTTCATCAGCGCCTGCTCGATCTGCCCGGGCGCGGCGCGGACCGAGCCGAGGCCGTCCTCGAGGTTCAGGTCGAGGCGGACGGCGGGGCCGGCCGCGCTGCGCAGCATCGCCGCGCAGTCGCGCACGGCGGCGTTGAGGTCCACGGGGACCGCCTCCAGCTTCTGACGGCGGCTGAAGGTCAGGAGCTGGCGGGTCAGGATCGACGCCTGCACGGCGCAGTCCCGGATCTCCTCGGCGTTGCGGCGGGCGTCCGACCCGGGAGGCAGCTCGAGCTCCATGAGCTCGGCGTGGCCGGTGATGGCCCCGACGACGTTCCCGAAATCGTGGACGATGCCGCCGGCGAGAAGGCCGAGCGTCTCCA
This sequence comes from Elusimicrobiota bacterium, assembly GCA_016182905.1. NCBI lineage: Bacteria > Pseudomonadati > Elusimicrobiota > Elusimicrobiota bacterium. The sequence continues at coordinate 2,596 of JACPFR010000009.1, read as the reverse complement.
GCTTCTGCGTCTCCAGGGCCTGCTTCTGGAGCTGGTTGCGCTCGGTGTGGTCGAGGAGGGTTCCGATGACCGCCGGGCGGCCGCCGACCGTCGTCTGCTCTCCCGCGACCTCGACGTCGACGGGGGCGCCGTCCGCGCGCACGCCCCTGAACTGGTAGTTGATGTAGAGGATCTCCCCGGAGACCCGCTTGCGCAGGTTCTCGGCGACCAAAGCGCGGTCGCCCGGGGAGACGAGGTCGTCGACCGAGAGGCGCCCGACGACGTCCTCGGGCCGGTAGCCGAAGATGTTCGCGAAGCGCGCGTTGACGTAGGCGAAGCGCCCGTCCTGGATGACGTAGATCCCGGCCAGGGAGCGCTCGACGAGGGTGCGGAACTTCTCCTCGCTGGCGCTCAGCCGCTCCGCCGTCAGCCGCATGCGCTCGAGCGCGCGGCGGATGAAGATGAAGAAGAGCAGGGCCGTGGCGGCGACGAAGAACCAGCCTTTGAGCGTCTGCAGCCGGGTCAGCGTCGAGACGTCGGCCGGCAGCGAGCCCAGGAGCCGGTCCGAGGCGACGATCCAGACGCCCGCCGCCGCGGCGTAGGTCCCGGCCATGACGCCGGCGGTGCGTTCCGACGGACCGATCCTCTCCGGCAGGAGCTTCTGAGCGGGCACGGTGAATATTATCATAACGACAACGCGCGCCGCGTCAAAGGGCGGCCATCGAACCTTCACGCGGCCGCCGTGGGCCGCGTCGGAGGGTTCCTGCTATCGTGAGGGCGGACGCATGGAGGCCTCGATGAATCACGCATATGCTGTCCGGACGGACCTGCGGCCGAAGCGGCTGACGGGGATCAGCGACGAGCAGATCAGCCAGCACTGGGCGCTGTACGAAGGCTACGTCAAGAACGTCAACCTCCTCAACGACAAGCTCGCCGCCATGCGCGAGAAGAAGAGCTTCGGGCCGGAGTTCGCGGAGCTCAAGCGGCGGCTGGGGTTCGAGTACGACGGGATGATCCTGCATGAGCACTACTTCGGGATCCTGAAGAGCGGGTGCAAGCCCCCGGGCGACGGCGCCGAGACGACGAAGCTGATGAAGGAGTCGTTCGGCGGCTACGCCGCCTGGCTGCGGGAGTTCGCCGCCGTCGGGAACATGCGCGGGGCGGGCTGGGCGATCCTCTATTATGACCCGTCGGCGCACGCGCTGACGAACCACTGGATCGGCGACCACGAGGTCGGCCACCCGGCGGGATTCATCCCGATCCTCGTCATGGACGTTTGGGAGCACGCCTACATGGTGGACGCGGGAGCCGGCGGGCGCGCGGCGTACGTCGAAGCGTTCCTCGCCAACGTGGACTGGCCCCTGGTGGAGCGCAACGTCGAGGACGCCAGCCACAGCGCGGCCGTCCGCTTCTGATAGCGAGTAAGGGGTGCGTTCCCGTCCGGGAACGCACCCCTTTTTCGTCTTGCGGGAACGGCGTCAGGCCGCGACGGCCTCGGCGCGCCGGTCGAGCTCCTTCACGACGCGGACCGCCTCCTCGGGGCGATCGACCGCGAAGACGACCTTGGTCGTCTCGCCGTGCGACGTCCCGTACAGGTAGCGGAGCGCGACGCCCTGCTCCATCAGGCTCCGGGTGAGGCGGTCGATCTCGCCGGGGCGATTGGGCAGGTCCAGGCGGAACACCTTGTCGTCGACGACGTGGAAGCCCTCGCCCTCGAGGGTCTCGCGCAGGCCGCTCTCCTCCTCGAGGAGGAAGCGGAAGGACGCGACGTCCCCCGCGCTCTCGATCAGGAGGCTGTCGATGTTGACGCCCTCCTGCGAGAGCACCTGGGTCAGGCGGCGCACGACGGCCGGCTGGTTGGGCACGACGACGACGTGCTTGTGGGACAGGCGCTCGTGCGCGTCCGGCCGGCCGAGGAACTGGCGGGCCTGCCGGGGGGACAGCGTCCGGCGCTCGCCGCAGTTCGCCGCCGCGTGGTTCGCGAGCTCGACCGTGAAGAACCGGTTCTCGGTCGTCAGGTACCGTCCGTCGGAGAGCTGGACGCGCGCCGCGACCCCGTGCTCGCCCGATCCGTAGCCGGACCAGTCGTACCACCAGAAATCGCCGCTCGGACGGCAGGGCTTCCAGGCGGCTTCGTTCACCGACACCTCGACGGTCTTGACGCCGGGCATCGCGGCGACGCGAAAGGTGTAATCGTTCGACGCGATCGTCTCCGCGTGGCGCGGGTACTCGATCGCGACGACTTTCTTGCTCTTGATGACTTCAGGCATTGGTTCCTCCGTGTTCTCAGTCTGCGGCCCATCGGCCGTTTTCCCGTCACGCAGGATAAGACTTGGGCGGGCGCGAAGTCGATTGAGGCCCGTTGACATTAATAAAAGATCCCGGTGACGCCGGGCGATCCCGGACTCGCGGGTCCGGAAAGCCCTTCGGCCCACGGAGGGCTGGGTCCAACGCTCCTATCATCGCCGGACGGCGGGCGTTACAATTACGGGGATGAGCTCCGTCCGGCGCTCGTTCGCCTCGTCGCTCGCCGTCCTCCTCTGGCTGGAGGCCCTCGGGCCGTCCGCCTGGGCCCAGGTCGCCTCGCGGGCGGCTTCGGCGGCGGCCTCTCCGGGCG